>NZ_JBIAGU010000029.1:0-122844 GCF_042869935.1 Kitasatospora sp. NPDC006697 | reverse complement strand
TTCGTGGGGGGCCCCGCCCGGTTGGGGCGGGCCCCCCCCCCGCCCGGGGGGGGGCCCGCCCCCCCCCGCCCCCCCCCCCCCCCCGGGGGCCCCCCCCCCCGGGGCGGGGCCCCCCGGGGACCCGGCCATACTGAGGGCTGTCCGACCGTTCGCGCCGGACAGCCCCTGGGCGGACCAACGGGCCGGAGGCCGCACGTGATCGAGACCGAGGAGCTGACCCGCAGCTTCGGCGGCACCCTCGCCGTGGACCGGCTCACCCTCAGCATCGGCGAGGGCGAGGTCTTCGCCCTGCTCGGCCCCAACGGCGCCGGCAAGACCACCACCGTGCGGATGCTCGGCTGCCTGATCGCCAGCAGCGGCGGCCGGGCCACCGTGGCCGGCGAACGGATCGGCGCGCCCGGCGCCGACCGGCGGATCCGCTCCCTGGTCGGCCTGCTCCCCGAGGAGCCGGGCCTCTACCCGGACCTGACGGCGAGCCGGCTGCTGGACCACTTCGGCCGGCTCTACCAGCTCCCCGCACCGGTCCGCGCCGAGCGCACCGAAGCCCTGCTGCACCGGCTCGGCCTCTGGGAGCGCCGGGACAGCGCGGCCGCCACCTTCTCCAAGGGCATGCGCCAGCGCCTGGCCATCGCCCGCGCGCTGATCCACGACCCGCCGGTGCTCTTCCTCGACGAGCCCACCGCCAACCTCGACCCCGAGGGCGCCCGCAGCGTGCGCGAGATCCTGCTCCAGCTGCGCGAGGAGCGGCGCACCATCGTGCTCAACACCCACGACCTGGCCGAGGCCGAGCGGATCTGCGACCGGGTCGCCGTGCTCCGCACCCGGCTGGTCGCCGTCGGCCGCCCCGCCGAGCTGCGCGCCGCGGCCCGCGGGCGCACCACCCGGATCACCCTGGACGCCGTCACCGGCCCGGTGCTCGCCGCCGTCCGCGCCCTGCACCCCGAGGGCGTGCGGGCCGAGGGCGCCGAGCTCACCGTGGAGGTCGCCGACCCGGTGCGCGACAACCCGGAGCTGGTCGCCGCCGTGGTCGCGGCCGGCGGGCGGGTGCAGAGCGTGGTCCCGGTCACCGCCAGCCTGGAGGACGTCTACCTCGACCTGCTGGGGGAGGAGCCGCGGTGAACCGGCGGATCGTCAGCACCATCGCCGCCAAGGACCTGCGACTGGCCGTCACCCGGCGCAGCATCAGGTACTCGCTGATCGCCTTCCCGCTGCTGGTCTCGATCGGCCTGCCGCTGGTCACCAGGTTCGCCGGGCACAGGAACGGCGGCCAGGGCATCCCGGCCGCCGCCCTGCCGCGCACCCTGGACTCCTTCGTCTTCTTCTTCGTGATCGGCGCCGCCGTGCTGCCGACCGCGATCGCCGCCTACAGCCTGGTCGGCGAGAAGATCGACCGCAGCCTGGAGCCGCTGCTGGCCACGCCCGCCGGCGACGGCGAGATCCTGCTCGGCAAGACGCTGGCGGCCGCGCTGCCGCCGGTGGTGGCGATCTGGCTCTCCTCGGTGGTGTTCATGGTGCTCTCCGATGCCTTCACCCGTGACCGGCTGCACCGCGACTACTTCCCCAACGCCAGTGCCTGGCTGATCCTGCTGCTGGTGGTGCCGCTGACCGCGCTGGGCTCGGTCGGGTTCAGCGTGCTGGTCTCCGCCCGGGTCACCGACGTGCGGGCCGGGCAGCAGCTCGGGGCGCTGGCGGTGCTGCCGTTCATGGGCGTCTACATCGCCGCCGAGACCGGCGGGCTCACCCTGGACAGCACCGGACTGCTGGTGCTCGCCGGGGTGCTGGCGGCGGTGGACGCCGGGCTGGCGGTGCTCAGCCGGGCCGTGTTCCGGCGGGAGGAGATCCTGACCCGCTGGGCCTGAACGGGCCTCAGACCGGGAGTGTCGACGTGCGGAACCCCGCGGCCCTGACCAGGATGGCGCAATGGAGCCGCAGCCCGATCCGCACGCCCGACTGGACTGGCCGCCGCGCTGCTCTCCCGGCGGCCCGACCAGCCGCCGCGGCTGATCCTGGTGCTGCCCGGCTTCTTCACCCTCACCGTCGGCTCGCTCGGCCTGCGCGGCCTGACCGCGCTGGCCGGCGGCTACCGGCTGGAGGGCTTCCAGGACCTCAGCACGATGATCACCATCGTGGTGGCGATCGCCGCCGGACTGCTCTTCGGCACCGTGCCGGCCCGGCCCGCGGCGGTTCGGCCGGCCGACTGAGGAGCTTCGGGAGAGGTCTGGACCTTTCTGCTGACGCGGACGCGGCGGATCGCTAGCCTGGCGACGCGCTCCGGCCCCCCACACCGCCGGGCGCGGGTGAGGTCGTCCCCGACGACCGAGTTCTGAGAAGGAGTCGGCACTCCATGACCCCCACTCCCCACCGCCCCCGGCGCGCCGCGCTCGGCGCCGCCTGCTGCGTGGCGCTCGCCGCCGGGCTGGTCGCCTTCGGCACCGCCGGCACCGGCGCCGCCGCCGTGCCCGGCGACCTGGCCTGCGGCGCCGCCGCCACCGCCACCAGCAGCGCCACCGGCACCAGCCCCGGCGGCGCGACCGACTGCGACACCGGCACGCTCTGGCAGAGCGCCGCCGCAGGCATCCAGGAGCTCAAGGTGGACCTGGGCGCCACCGACGCCATCGACCACGTGACGGTGGTCTGGGGCGGCGCCTACGGCACCGAGTTCAAGATCCGCACCTCGCCGGACGGCACCACCTGGCACACCCAGGTCGCCGTCACCACGGGCACCGGCGGCGCGCAGACCATCGCACTGCCGGCCGGGGTGAGCAGCCGGTGGATCGAGATCTACGGCCAGCACTCGGCCTCGGCGGCGGGGTACGCGGTGGACGAGTTCGAGGTGTTCGGCACGGCCGGGAGCGGGGCGCCGACGCCGTCCGCCCCGGCCTCCGCCTCCTCGACGCCCACCCCTACCCCTACCCCCACCCCCACGCCGACCCCGACGGCCACGGGCAGCCCGGCCCCCGCCGCGTGGACCGGCCAGTTCAGCGGCTACGGCAGCGCCGCCTGGCAGTCCGCCTGGGGCTGGACCGCCACCGGCGCCTGGGGCGGGGCCGACACCCAGGTGGTCAGCGACCCGAGCGCGCCCGGCGACGGCAGCGCGCTCCAGGTCACCTACGGCGCCGGCTCCTCCGCACCGTCCTGCACCGACTGCCCGACGGCGGGCGGCGCGCAGTTCTACACCCAGCTCGGCTCGCTCAACGGCGGCGCGGCACTGGCCGCCTCCAGCACGCTGGACCTGAAGTACCAGGTGCGGTTCCCGGTCGGCCACGACTGGGGCAAGGCCGGCAAGCTCCCCGGCCTCTACGGCGGCACCATCGGCGACGAGTCCGGCGGCAACCACGGCAACGGCTGGTCCACCAGGTACATGTGGCGCGGCAACACCAGCGCCGCCAACAACGGCGAGGTCTACCTCTACACCCCGACCAACTCCGGCCCCACCGGCTACGGCGTGGACCTGGGCGTCGGCGACTGGAAGTGGCTCGCCGACGGCCGCTGGCACTCCGTCGAGCAGCTGGTGAACCGGACCGGCGGTGACGTCACCGTCTGGTACGACGGCGTCCAGGTCGCCGCCCTGCCCGGCGCGGCCTCCGGGATCGCCTCGATCCCGTTCAGCGGCGTCTTCTTCTCCACCTTCTACGGCGGCCACGACACCAGTTGGGGGCCGGCGAGCACCCAGCAGTCGTACTTCGCCGACTTCTCGCTGTCGACGACCGTGCAGCACTGAGCACCGGGGCGGCTCCTGACCGGGCGTCGGGAGCCGCCCCGAGGTCGGAGCAGCGGCGGCGCGGCCAGGATCGGCTCGCTCAGGGCCGACCGCACCGCCGGCCGCGGTTCCGTCAGCGGAAGTGGACCAGCACCCGCCCCGGGTTGCGCGGGTCGGTCTCGTGGCGGGTGTAGAGCTTGCGGATGTGCTTCTGGTCCAGGAATGCCAGCACCCGGCGCATCAGCTGCCCCGAGCCCTTGCCGGGGATGATCTCCGCGACCGGGTCGCCCGACTGGGCGGCGGCGAAGAGGAACTGGCGCATCGCCAGTTCGATGTCGCGGTTGTTGCGGAAGATCGGATGCAGGTCGAGGCTACGCACGCCCGCACGATAGTCGCACCGCCGGGCGGGCGGTAGGGTGGCCGCGCCGGATGGACGGGAACGAACGACCCTGGGGGACCTGCATGTCCGTCGGACTCACTGTGCCGGGCAGCGCCACCGCGCCCGCGCTGTCGCTGCGCCCGTGGGCACCGGCCGACCTGCCCGCGCTGCTGGCCGCGCACCGCGATCCGGTGATGCGCGAGCGGCTGACCGGCTGGGTGGGCGACGAGGCGGCGGCCCGGCGCTGGCTCGCGGAGCAGGAGGCGGGCTGGGCGGACGGCAGCAGGTACTGCTTCGCGGTGGTGCCGGCCGGGGGCGAGCCGATCGGGAGCATGGTGGTGAAGGTGTGGAGCGGCGCCAAGTCCGGCCTGGCCGAGGTCGGGTACTGGACGGCGGCCGGGGCGCGCGGCCAGGGGGTGGCGCCGCGGGCGCTGGCGGCGGTGCTGGAGTGGCTGACCGGCCCGGAGCGCCCGGCTCCGCTGGCGGCGGTGGACCTGCTGCACGCGGTGGGGAACACCGCCTCCTGCCGGGTGGCGGAGAAGTCGGGGTTCGGGCTGGTGGAGCTGCTGGCGCCGTTCCCGCCGGACTTCCCCGAGGAGGGGCACCGGCACCGGCGGGTGCTGGTGACGCTGCCGTAACGCCCGTGGAGGGCCTCCCCCAGTATCTTGAACATGTTCAACTTCACGGGAGGCGGATCGGGCCTGACGGTCCGTCCGTGGCAGGCCGCGGTCACCACGGCCTGGGTGGCGCTGGTCGTCACCGCTCCGCTGGTGCTGCTCGGGGTCGACGGGACGGCGGACACCGTCTTCCTGCTGGTGCCCGGCAGCGGGCTGCTGCTGGGCACGCTGCTCGGCTGCTGCTGGGCCAGGCAGGCGATCCTGTTCGCGCTCCTCGGCGGGCTGCTGCCGCTCGCGAGCGAGGTGCTGGCGCTGATGTGGACGATCGGGCCCGACGGGCTGGGCGGGCGGACCATGATGGTGTCCTGCCTCGCGGTCTTCGAGCTGATGCCGCTGACGCTGGTGCTGACCGAGGTGCCACTGGTCTTCGGTCTCTGCGTCGGCGAACTGCTCTCCCGGAGCCGCCGGACGAACCGAGGGGGACGAGTGATGGAGTGGACGCAGGACGGGGAGTTGGCCGCGGCCCGGGGCGGCCTTTCCGGGGCGCGGCTCCCCGACGGCTGGCAGGTCGCGTGGGCGACCGGCCGGGCCGTGGACCGGCGGACGGTGCGGGTGCACCCCCGGGCGGCGGCGGGCACCGGCCCGCGGCTGGCCGAGCTGGACGGGCGCCTGCTGCTGCTCTCCGAGGAGCGGTACGGCCCGGTGCGGATCGGCGACGCGCTGACCGGCGAGCCGGGCGCCGCCCTCGACGCGGGCCGGGAGGCCCGGGTGGCCGCCGTGGTCCGGGTGGGCGGCCGGGTGCTGCTGCTCACCGGGCACGAGGGCCCGACCCCGAACTTCCGCCCCGGCGAGGGCGGCGACCGCCTGCAGGCCTGGGACCTGCGCACCGGTGAGCCGGTCGGCGCGCCGCTGACGGTGGCTCAGGGCCTGCTCACCACCGTCGCCGGACTGGTGCTTCCCGACGGCCGCACGGTGCTGGTGACCGGCGGCTGGGACGGCCTGGTCCGGGTCTGGGACCTGGCCACCGGGCGCGAGCTCGCCGAGCCGGCCGGCGGCCACCAGGGCTGGGTGGCCGCCGTCGCGGTCGCCGAGGTGGCCGGCTGCCCGGTGGTGGTGAGCGCCGGCGAGAAGGACGAGCAGGTACTGGTCCGCGACCTGACGACCGGTCGGCCCGCGCTCGCCCCGCTCACCGGGCACACCGGCGCCGTGCTGGCCGTGCTGGCCCTCCCCGGCGGCGGGCGGGTCGCCACGGCGGGGATGGACGGCACGGTGCGGCTCTGGGACCTGGCCGAGGGCGGGCGGCAGGCCGGCGCGCCGCTCGCCGCCGCCCCCTCGCGGATCACCGCGCTGGCCACCGCCCGGATCGGCGGCCGGCACCTGCTCGCGGCGGGCGGCTGGGAGCGGGTGGTGCAGCTCTGGGACCTCGCCACGGGCGACCCGGTGGCCGACCCGTTCAGCGGCCACGAGCAGCCCGTCGAGGAGCTGGCGCTGCTGGACGGCGCGGTCGCGGCACGCGCGTTCGACGGCACGGTGCGGGTCTGGACCTCCACCGGCCCGCGCCACGACGGCCGCGCCGCCCAGGGCTTCGAGGGATCGCCCTCCGCCCTGCTGCTGGTGGCGCAGGGCGAACGGACCCTGGCCGTCCGGGCCGGCTACGACGGCACGGTGCGCCACTGGGACGCCGCCGGGCCGCCCACCGGCGAAGCCCGCCTGCTGGCCGGGCCGGGCCGATCGGTGCACGCCATGGCCCTCGCGATGCGGGAGGACCGGCGGGTGCTGCTCACCGGGGGCGAGTCGGGCGGGGTCCGGGTGCTCGACCTGGCCGGCGGCGAGCCGATCACCCTGGAGGACGGGGAGCGCGGTCCGGGCCGGGTCACGGCGCTGGCCGCGGTCGAGCAGGACGGGCGGGTGCTGGTGCTGGCCGGCGGCCCGGACGGCACCGTGCGGATCTGGGACCTGGCCTCCGGCCGCGCGCTGCGGCCGCTGGCCGCGGGCGAGGGCCGGGTGCTGGTACTGGCCGCCGCCCCCGTGGACGGCCGGACCGTGCTGGTCACCGGCCACTCCGACCACACCGCGCGGTGCTGGGACCTGGCCCGGCGCCGACCGCTCGGCCCGCCGCTGCACGGCCACCGGCGCTGGGTGGACCGGGTGGCGACCGCCGTGGCCGGCGGCCGGCCGGTGGCGGTGACGGGCTCCGGGTACGACAGCCGGCTGCGGGTCTGGGACCTGGCGACCGGCCGCGAGCAGGGCCACGGGCTGCACGGGCACCTGGGCCGGCTGGCCGACCTGGTGACCACCGTGCTGGACGGCCGGCCGGTGGCCGTCTCGGCAGGCGACGACGCGACGGTGCGGGTCTGGGACCTGGCGACCCTGGAGCCGCTGGGCGAGCCGGTGCCGCTGCCCTACCGGCCGCAGCTGCTGGCCGCGCTGCCGCAGGGCGACGGGGTGCTGGTGGCGTTCGGCGCGGAGCTGGCGCTGCTCAGGCGGCCGTCGCGATGACCGGGACGCGCTGCGCGGGAAGTTCGACCACCCGGCAGCCGTGGGCGTGCAGGCGGTCCACGGCGGCGGTGGCGGCGCCGTCGTCCAGCGCGAAGACGAACGGGCCCGGGACCAGCACCACCGTGAGCAGCCCCGCCTCGACCCGGTCGAGCAGGGCCTCCAGCTCGGGCAGCCCGTCCTGGGGGCGGCGGCCGCGGTCCCGGAAGAGCGCGGGTTCGGCGAACCCCAGCGACTCCGCGAGCGCGTGCAGGGCACGGCCCTGGCAGTCCATCGCGGTGTCGTCCTGGGGGTAGCAGCGCAGGTAGATCGCGGACGGCGGTCGGACGGCCGGGCTCGGGCCGGGGGCGGCCGGGTGGGCGGACATGGGCGTCGGACCTCCCAGAGGACGGGGCCGAGCGGTGGGGCGGCTCGGTCCTCCCAGGAGACCTCCCGGTTCGATGGGTGAACAATGCGGGCCGTCCCCCATTCGAGGCGAGTTCACTGAGGGTTCTCCTGCCTCCGCGCGGATCATGGCCGATCCCGGGCAGGCTTCACCCGTACGGACGATGGCAGTGTGGCGACGGGGAAAGTCGGTCACCTAAGGTCGCCGAGTCGCTGCGGATCGTCATGGACGCGGGGGATCTCGGACCTTGGGGGGCGCAGTGAAGGCGGAGTCGTGCACGGCCGGCCGACCGGCCGACCGGGGGCTGGACGGGTGGATCGACGCCTTCGTCTCGCCGGTGACCCGGATGCTGCTGGCCAGTGACGGCATGACCACGCCGCTGCTGGAGGCGGTGGCCCGGCAGCGGGTGCGGGCGGACGTGCGCTCGGTGGTGCCGCTGCCGGCCGCGCGGCTCGGGGCGGCGGCGGTGGCGGCGCTCGGGCTGCGGGGGGAGGAGCCCTGCCTGGTCCGGCGCACCCGGCTGGTCGCGGCGGACGGGCTGGTGGTCTCCAGCAACTGCGTGGTGGCCCGGGCCGGCTGCGACGAGCGGATCGACCGGGTGGTCGGCGACCCGGCGGCCCCCCTCGGCTTCGCGCTGCAGGCGGCCGGGGTGGTACTGCGCCGCCGGCTGGTGGACGCGGGCCGGGAGGTCTGGCCGGAGCCGGGCGGCGGGTGCTGCGTGGTGAAGGCCTACACGATGAGCGCGGCCGGGCGGCCGGTGCTGTACCTGCGGGAGCTGTTCAACCCCGCGCTGATACCGGCGGAGCTGCGAGGGTGACGGCGGCCAAGGCAATTCGAACTTGTTCGTTACGAACATGTTCGTTACTGTCGAGGGCATGAGCGCAACGACGAACCACCACCCCATCGCAGTCATCGGCGCCGGCCTCGGCGGCCTCACCCTGGCCCGGGTGCTGCACACCCGCGGCATTCCCGCCGCCGTCTTCGAACTCGAGCCCTCCCGGCAGGCCCGCACCCAGGGCGGGATGCTCGACATCCACGAGGAGAGCGGGCAGCGCGCGCTGCGCGCCGCGGGGCTGCACCAGGACTTCCGCGCACTGGTGCACCCCGGTGGCGAGGCGATGCGGCTGGTCGCGCCGGACGGCACGGTGCGGCTGGCGGAGCCCGACGACGGCACGGGCGGCCGGCCCGAGGTGGACCGCGGGCAGCTGCGGGACCTGCTGCTCGACTCGCTGCCCGAGGGCACCGTGCGCTGGGGCAGCAAGCTGACCGCCGTGCGGGCGCTCGGCGGCGGGCGGCACGAGCTCGGCTTCGCGGACGGGAGCAACTGCACCACCGGGCTGCTGGTCGGCGCGGACGGCGCCTGGTCCCGGGTCCGCCCGCTGCTCTCGGCGGCCGTGCCCGAGTACACCGGCATCTCCTTCGTCGAGTCCGACCTGCATGACGCCGAGGCGGCGGCCCTGGTCGGCAGCGGCTTCTTCATCGCGCTCGGCGGCGGGCGGGGCATCCTGGCGCACCAGGAGACGGATGGCAGCGTGCACGCCTACACCGCCCTGACGGTCGATCAGGAGTGGCTGGCGGCGGTCGACTTCACCGACACCGAGGCCGCCAAGCGGGCGGTGCTGGCGCGGTTCGAGGACTGGGCGCCGGAGCTGCGGGCGCTGGTCGGGCGGGCGGCGGGCGGACTGACGCCCCGCCACATCTTCGCGCTGCCGGTCGGCCACCGCTGGGAGCGGGTGCCCGGGGTGACGCTGCTCGGGGACGCGGCCCACCTGATGTCGCCGTTCGCCGGGGAGGGCGCCAACCACGCGATGCTCGACGGCGCCGAACTGGCCGGGGCGATCGCCGATCACCCGGGCGATGTGGAAGGCGCGCTGGCCGCCTACGAGGCGGCGCTCTTCCCCCGCTCGGCGGCCGGCGCGGCCGACTCGGCCGAGAGCCTGGCGCTGATGTTCGGCCCGGACGGACTGGACCGGCTGGTGGCGCGGTTCGCGGAGTGACGGATTTGGTGCGGACGGGCGCGGTCCCTAGGTTGGCTGCCATGACCGCACACCCCCGCAGCACACCCCCGCGCAGCCGCCGCGACCGGCCCGCCAAGCCCGCGCTCAGCCTGGACGGCATCGTCGGCAGCGCGGTGCGGGTGATGCGCGAGGAGGGCCTGCAGCGGGTCACCATGCGCCGGCTGGCCCAGGAGCTGGACACCGGCCCGGCCTCGCTCTACGTCTACGTCGCCAACACCGCCGAACTGCACGCGGCGATCCTCGACGAACTGCTCGGCACGGTGGACCTCGGCCCGGCCGCCGGACCCGGCCCCTGGGAGGACCGGCTGGCGGCGCTGCTCACCCGCTACACCGTGCTGCTCTTCGAGCACCCCGGGCTGGCGCAGTCCGCGCTGGTGGCCCGGCCGGCCGGGCCGCACTACCTGGCGCTGGTCGAGGCCGTGCTGGCGCTGCTCGCCGAGGGCGGGGTGCCGGACGGTCAGGCGGCCTGGGGCGTGGACCTGCTGCTGCAGGTCGCCACCGCCACCGCGGCCGAGCACTCGGCGCGGGAGGGCGACGCGGGCGCGGAGCGGGACGCCCGGGCGCACGTCGCCGCGCTGCGCGGGGCCGATCCCGCGGCGCACCCGCGGATCGCGGCGCTGGGGGAGCGGCTGTTCTCGGGGACGCCGGAACAGCGGTTGGGCTGGCTGTTCCGCGCCGCCATCGCGGGGGTGGCGGGGACGGGCCTGCCGGGGGCGGCCGGCTGCTGACGGCCGCCGCCCCGGGCCGGACGACCCGTCAGTCGTCGAGGGCGCGCAGCACGACGTCGAGGAAGTAGTCCCGGTCCTCCTCCCAGGAGGCGCCCCAGTGCTTCCAGGCCCGGTGGCCGAGCAGCATCGGCATGATCTCGTCCGGGGACGGCTGCTCCAGGCCCAGCAGTTCGCCGGTGACGACCATGGCCGCCGCGATCGGCAGGCCCTCCCGGGCCATCGCGGCCTGGGTGGCGGACATGCCCTCCTCGGCGAAGACCTCGCGGTAGCGGGCCGTCCAGCCGGCCAGCCACCACTGCTTGAGCGAGCGGCCCTCCAGGGTGGCCGGGCCGCTGCTGAAGACCGGGGCCAGCGCGGCGGCCAGGCGCTCGGTGTACTCGGCGTCGGTGCCGGTGATCTGCGGGTACTCGCCCTGGAAGTGGTCCCACTCGACCTCCGCCGCGATCCGGTCGACGGTCGCCGTGGTGACGGGGGTCAGCGCGAACTCCGGGTCGCCGCCGACGAAGGCGTCCCGCAGCACCTGGTAGCGCAGCAGGGTGTGCTCGGCGAGCAGCACCGCGTCGTAGAGGTCCTTGCCCTGCGGGTAGGTGTCGGTGGCCAGCCACATCAGCTTCCAGGCCAGCGACAGTTCGGGCGTGGCGGCGTGCAGCACGGCCGCCGGGGCGCCGGTCGAGGAGGGGATGGCGATCGGCGCGGAGGGGACGGGCAGCGACTCGTTGAAGACGAAGTCCAGCTGGATCGCGCCGCCGGGCAGCTCGCCGGCCGTCCAGGGCAGCACCAGGCGGCGGCCGGGCACCCGGTCGTAGGTCCAGATCTCCTCGTCCACGGCGGCCGCCGCCTCGAACCGCACCGGGCCGGCGGAGAGCGTGGCGGTGCGCTCGACGGCGGCCGCGATGCCGCGCAGCATGCCCTCGGTCCGCTCCTCGTCGACCTCCCAGTCCTCCGGCACCAGCACGAAGTCCAGGTCGCCCGGCTCCCGGGCCGCCTCGCCGAACCAGGCGCGCAGCAGCACGCTGCCGCGCAGCACCAGGTGGTCCACCCAGCCGGAGTCGGCGATGGCGCAGAGCACCAGGTCCATCGCGCGCCGCCGGGCCGCCTGCCAGGTGGCGGTCAGCCCGGGCTCCTCGAACCGCGGGTCGGTGGCGCGGTAGCCGTGCTGGTGGTGCTTGAGCGCCGGGTCGAAGACCGGCGCCTGGAGGGCGCGCGCGTCCTCGATCGGACGGAGCGTCAGCGGGACACCGAGGCGCTCGCGGTCCGAATCCGACAGCGGCTGCCGGGGCACCACCGTGCTCCGCCAGTCGAAGGACTCCCACTCGGTGCTCATCGTCCGCCTTCCTGCTGGGGCTGGGTGTCCAGCCAACCGTCGTCCACCGTGATGTCGCTGTCGTGCAGTACGAACTCCCGCTCCACGGAGCGGATCTCGAAGCCGCCGGGCCGGGGGATCCGGGCGAGGTCGGCGAGCAGGCCGGCCAGGCGGCGGCCGGCGGTGGGCAGGCCGACGCGGTGGCAGCGCTGGGTGAGGAACCGCTGCTCGCCGTCCTCGCCGTCCTCGCCGGCGGGCCGGCGGGCGTTCCAGGACAGGTGCGCGCCGTGCGCCCGGGCCACTGCTGTGATCCGCTCCCGGTCGGCGGCCGGGCCCAGGCGGAGCTTGAGGTGGTGCTCGAAGTAGGTGTCGGCGGGCAGCGCGGCCGCCTGCGCGTCGTCGGCCGGCACGCCGGTGTTCCACGGCGCGGCCTCGGTCTTCACCCGCACCGGGCGGTAGCCGGCGGCCTGCAGCGCCTCGGCGGCGGCCGCCACGGTTCTTCGGTGCCCGGCCAGCGAGCCGGTGCCGGTGAGGGTGACCATCGGCTGCGAGGCCATCCGGCCGCGGGCGAGCACGATGTGCAGGAAGTCGAGACCGCGGGCGGAGGCCCAGTCGCCCAGCTCGTCGAGCCGTTCGGTCGCGCATTCGACCGTGATGTGCGATTCGAACTGGTCCGGGCGCGGCGACGGCATGGTGGTGATCATCCCAGAGAAGTTGTCGAAGCGAACATCTGATTTTCGCCTGGACGACGCAGAATTCGTTGATCACCAACTCGCGGGTGCACGGTCACCTGGTAGCCGCGTTCGGCGAGCAAGCGGGCGTTCAACGGCACCGGCGGGGAGCCGCTGCGCGACGCCGCCCTGCTGGACTCGGACGGTTCGGCCGAGCCCCGGTGCGAGGTGCAGCTGCTCTACCGCGCACCGGAGCCGGAGCCGCTGAAGCTGGTCGACTCGGCCCGCTACGCGCTGGGCCTGCCGAACACCTTCGACCTCGGCTGAAGGTCTGACGGTCCGTCAGACTGCGGTCACCACTGGGCCCAGGGCAGGCTCCAGCCGCTCAGTCCGTTGTCGGGGGCGACGGGCTTGCCGATCGAGCCGTGGACGATCACCACGTCGCCGATCATCGAGTCCGTCCAGTACTTGCCGGCCACCGAGTTGGGGTCACCCTGCTCGGTGTCCGGCAGGCCGATGCAGCCGTGGCTGATGTTGCGCAGGCCCGCCGCCTCCACGGCCCGGGGGTTGCCGTGCACGTAGGAGCCGGTTCCGGTGATCTTCAGGCCGTGCGGCTCGTCGTCCACGTAGCCGTCGCCCTTGATGTCGGTGGTGGCCGAGTCCATGTGGACCATCGGCAGCTTCTCGAACACCACCATGGTGCCGTTCCAGGAGGGGTTGAGGTCGGCGCCCGCGGTGACCTTGATGGCGGCCGGGGCGAAGCCGTCCTCCTCGACCTTCATCAGGTGGGCGGCGGCGTCCACCGTGCTGATCTTGGAGCGGGCGACGGTGAAGGACTCGTCGACGTCGGAGCCGCCGTAGACGCCGGGGGAGAGCTCGACGCCGGTGATCCGCCGGTGCACGGTCACCTTGGTGCCGGTCTTCCAGTAGTGCTCCGGGCGGATGTCCAGGCGCTTGTCGCCGAACCAGTGGCCGCGCACCGGCGTGCCGTCCGAGGCCTGCACGGCGATGGCCTGTTCGGCGGCCTTCTTGTCCTTCACCGGCTTGTCGAAGTCGACCCGGATGATCATGCCGACGCCGTAGGTCCCGTCCACCCCCAGGTTGTCCTGGACCGTGTTGGTCGCCCGGGGCGTCAGGGTGCTGAAGCTGCTGGTGGCCGTCGTGGCGGCGCCTGCGGCATCGACGGCGTCGGCGCTCACCCGGTACTTCGCCGAGACGGCGAGCGGGACCGCCGGGGTCCAGCTGCCGTCGGTGCCGACCGCGCCGTCCACCGGCTTGCCGTCCGGGCCGGTCACCGTCACCTTGGTCAGCTTGCCGTCGCTGACGGACACCTTGAGCGAGCCGTTCGGTGCCACGTCCTTCGCGCCGTCGGCCGGCTGCACCGAGACCGCGGCCTTGGACGGCTGCCCCGAGCCCGGGGCGGTGGTGCTGTCCGAGCCGGTCGAGGCCGATACCGTGACGGGCGCGGCGGCACCGGTCTTCGCGGCGTCCGCCGGATGGTCGGTGCCGCCGCCGCAGGCCGTGGTCTGCAGCAGTGCACCGCCGATGAGCAGGGCAGCGGCCGTGTTCGGAAGGCGCTTGGAGCGCATCTGTGTCCCCCCTGGGTCACTGGTCTTTCTTTACGTCCATCTGACCTATTGACCTCCCCTTTACGGTGCACGCCGCAGCCGGTTGTGACAGAACCGCGACAATCGCCTGGTCAGGCCGCCGCGCCGAGCGCCCCGTCCGACCGCCCCAACGGGATGTCCCGCATGCCGCGCAGCGGCGAGAAGTAGAGCCAGAGGCCGGCCGCGCAGCCGCCGACCACCGCCAGCCAGAGGGTGGCCCGGATGCCGAGCACCGAGCCGAGCAGCCCGCAGACCAGGGCGCCGAGCGGGAGCGTGCCCCAGTTGATCCAGCGTGCGGCGGCGCTGACCCGGCCCAGCAGCTCCGGTGGGCAGACCGCCTGCCGGTAGCTGACCAGCGAGATGCCGCTCAGCGTGGCGGCGAAGGTCCAGGAGATCCAGCCCAGGCCGAAGAGCACCACCCACCCGCCGCTGCGGGCCAGCGGGATCAGCAGCCCCGGCAGGGTCAGCACGGTCATCGCCACCCAGCTGATCCGCGCGGTGCCGACCCGGCGGGCCAGCGGTTTGGCGCAGAGCCCGCCGACGATCCCGCCGACCGCCCCGAGCGCGAGCAGCAGGCCCACGTAGCCGGGGCGCAGGTGCAGGGTGCGGACCAGGAAGAGCGGGCCCAGCGTCTCGACCATGATGACGAAGAAGTTGGCGGTGCCGTTGAAGGCCACCGAGTTGCGCAGGATCGGGTCCCGCAGCAGGTAGCGCAGGCCGGCCCGGATCTCCTCGCGCAGCCGCGGCCGCCCGCCCGCGGGGGCGGTCGCCGGGGCCGGCTCGGCGGTGCGGATCGCCAGCAGTGAGACGGCCGAGAGCGCGTAGGAGGCGGCGTCCGCCGTCATCGACCCGGCCGCGCCCGCCGCCGCGACCAGCCCGGCGCCCAGGCTCGGGCCGGCGACCTGGGCGAAGGAGGAGGCGGCGGCCAGCTTGCCGTTGCCGTCCATCAGCTGGTCGCGCCGCAGCAGGGTGGGCAGGTAACTCTGGTAGGCCACCGAGAAGAAGACCGCGAAGACGCTGGACAGCAGGGCCACCGCGTAGAGTTGGCCGAGCGAGAGGACACCGAGCGCCTGCGCCGCCGGGACCGAGCCGATCAGCAGCAGCTGTGCGGCGTCGCAGCACATCATCAGCGCCCGCTTCGGCTTGCGGTCCACCACCGCCCCGGCCGGCAGGGCCACCAGCAGGTAGGCGCTGGTGATCGCCGTCGAGAGCAGGCCGACCTGGAAGGTGCTCGCCCCCAGCAGCACCACGGCCACCAGCGGGAGCGCCAGCAGGGTGACCTGCGAGCCCAGCTCGCTGACCGCCTGACCACCCCAGAGCAGCAGGAACTCGCGGTGGCGCCAGATCGTGGAAGGACTGCCGGTGTCGTCGGTCACTCCCCGATGCTGTCAGCGGTCCGTGGGGCTGTCCAGGGGTTCGCACACCACCGGGACGGCCGGGGCCGTAGCGGAACGATCAGCGGCTGACGGAGCGTTGGCCGATGACAGGGAAGTGAACTGACGGAGCGTCAACGAGAGGACGAGCCATGATCCTGGTGACCGGGGCGACGGGGAACGTCGGCCGCGAGCTGGTCGAACTGCTGCGGGCGGAGGGAGAACCGGTGCGCGCCGTCACCCGGGACGCCGCCAAGGCAGGCCCGCTGGCGGGCGCCGAGGTGGTGCAGGCCGACCCCTCGCAGCCCGAGAGCCTGCGCGGGGCGCTGGCGGGAGTGCACGGCATCTTCCTCAACCTGGCCGCACTCGGCGGCGCCGGCGCCGAACTGCTGGCGCTGGCCGGGGAGTGCGGGGTGCGGCGGGTGGTGCTGCTCTCCTCCGGCTCGGTGGAGATCAGCGCACCCGAGGAGGGCAACCTGATCGCCGAGATGCACCGCACGGCCGAGCAGCAGATCGAGGCCTCCGGACTGGCCTGGACCTTCCTGCGGCCGAACGAGTTCGCCGCCAACTCGCTCTTCCAGTGGGCCCCGCAGGTCCGCGCCTCGGACGTGGTCCGCTCGGCCTACGGGCAGTCGCAGATGGCGCCGATCCACGAGCGGGACATCGCGGCCGTCGCGGCGCTGGCGCTGCGCACCGGCGAGCACGACGGGCAGAGCTATCTGATGACCGGCCCGGAGTCGCTGACCGTGGTGGACAAGGTGCGGATCATCGGCGAGGTGATCGGGCGCGACCTGCGCTTCGAGGAGCTGAGCCGGGAGGAGGGCGAGCAGGTCATGGTGCAGTCGGGCCTGCCCGCTCCGCTGGTGGCGACGCTGCTGGACTACCAGGCCGCCACGGTCGGCACGCCGGCGCAGGTCTCCACCGTGGTGCCCGAGCTGACCGGCCGGCCCGGCCTGAGCTACGCCACCTGGGTGGCCGAGCACGCGGCGGCCTTCCGGGCCGCCTGAGCGCACGCGGTACCCGAGCGGCCTCACCCGGGCGGCGGTCGACGCCCGGGCGGGGCCGCTCCGCCGTGTTCGCCCGCGGATTTTCCGCGGTGAAGAAGCGCATTCCCATGATTGAGCGGACCTCCCGAACCAATGGTTCGACCAGGTGTACCCGACCCCGCCGCGGCGCCGCGAGTCGCCCCGATGACGGCGTTGTTAAAGCTCTCCGCCGATCTGAAAAGTCTACGAAACATCCGTGCTGCCAAAGGATTTGACGCCCCATCGGGACTTTTCGGCAGCTGTTGAAGAGCGGCCCGGGAATGTGCTTCAGTGGAAACCCGATCCCCACCCGATCGCTGCGAATCACCAAAGCCAGAGCATCGACAGCAAGGGGTGAGCCATGCTGAAAACACGGACACTGGGCCGGAGCGGTCTGGAGGTCTCGGAACTCGGCCTCGGCTGCATGGGCATGAGCCAGTGGTACGGCGCCACCGACGACCGGGAGTCGATCGCCACCGTGCACCGGGCGCTGGAACTGGGCTGCACGCTCTTCGACAGCGCCGAGGCCTACGGCCCGTACGACAACGAGGAACTGCTCGGCCGCGCCCTGGCCGGCCGTCGCGACCAGGCGGTCATCGCCACCAAGTTCGGCTTCCCGATGAAGCTCAAGGACGGCAGCACGGCGGAGGCCGACAGCCGGCCGGAGCACATCAGGGCGGTGGTCGAGGCCGCGCTGGGCCGGCTCGGCACCGACCACATCGACCTGCTCTACCAACACCGGCTGGACCCGCGGGTGCCGATCGAGGAGGTGGTGGGCGCCATGGCGGAGCTGGTCGGCCAGGGCAAGGTCCGCCATCTGGGCCTGTGCGAGGTCGGCGAGCGGACCATCCGGGCCGCGCACGCCGTGCACCCGCTGACCGCGGTGCAGGCCGAGTTCTCGGTCTGGGAGCGCAACCTGGAGCAGGACGTGCTGCCGGTGCTGCGCGAACTCGGCATCGGCCTGGTCGGGTTCTGCCCGCTCGGCCGCGGCTTCCTGACCGGCGGGGTCAAGCGCGCGGAGGACTACCCGGAGGACGACTTCCGCCACCACGACCCCCGGCTGCAGGGCGCCAACTACGACCAGAACATGGCGATCGCCGCCAGCGTCGCCGATCTGGCCGCCGAACTCGAGCTGACCCCGGCCCAGTTGGCGATCGCCTGGGTGCTCCACCAGGGCCCGGACATCGTGCCGATCCCCGGCACCAAGCGCCGCAGCTACCTGGAGGAGAACGCCCACGCCGCCGAGGTCGCCCTGGACGCCGAGACGCTGGCCCGGATCGACCGGGCGGTGCGCGCCGAGCAGGTGGCCGGCCCCCGCTACAACGAACGGATGATGGCCTACATCGACCGCTGATGCTCCGCGTCCTTCTAGACCCTCACCGGGAGCAACCGTGGACACACCAACCTGGCAGCAGCACTGGCACGACCGGCGTGACGCCTTCGCCGAGGAGTGCCGACAGGCCCGCGACGACCTGCTGGCCGACCTGAAGCAGCCCGGCCCGGCCCAACGCCGGGTCCTGGCCGACGTGATCGACATGAGCGCCGACTCGACGCACTGGCGCGAGCACGGCTACGACGTGGTCGCCGAGGACCACGACCTGTTCCGCAGCGTCCTGCCCGTGATGCGGTACGACGACTTCGTCCCCGCCATCGAGCGTGAGACCCGCACCAAGGGCGGCACCCTCACCTGCAGCCCGGTACTGCGCTGGCTGAAGACCAGCGGCACCACCGGGGTGCCCAAGCTGGTGCCGTACACCCTGCACTGGCTGCTCACCTACCGCATCCCCGCGATGAAGGCGATGTGGGGCACCTACCTGGAGTACCACCCCGAACTGCTGGCGCACCCCTACGCCACCCTGGACACCCAGACCGTGCGCGAGGACGTCTACGACTTCGTGCACGGCATCGGCCACCAGGCCGTCAGCAACCGGCACCCCCGGATCAACAGCCGGGACTGGAACCCGCCGTGGTACCGGTCGCCGTGGTTCGGCCCGGACGTGCCGAGCAGCCACGAGGGCCGGATGTACCACCGGATCCGCCACCTGCTCGGCCAGGACCTGCACGTCATCTCCGCG
The DNA here is from genome assembly GCF_042869935.1 of Kitasatospora sp. NPDC006697. Taxonomy (NCBI): domain Bacteria; kingdom Bacillati; phylum Actinomycetota; class Actinomycetes; order Kitasatosporales; family Streptomycetaceae; genus Kitasatospora; species Kitasatospora sp. NPDC006697. The sequence goes on along the minus strand of NZ_JBIAGU010000029.1, from coordinate 104,467 downwards.
ATCAACCCGAGCACCCTGATCTCGCTGCGCGACCTGCTGGCCGTGCACGGCGAGCGCCTGGTCCGCGACCTGCGCGACGGCACCCTGGAGGGCCGGCCGTACGGCGAGCCCGACGAGGCGGCCGCCCGCCATCTGGAAACCGTGCTCGCCCGGCCGGAGTTCAGCCTCAGCGACGTCTGGCCCTCGCTCACCCTCTACACCTGCTGGCTCTCCGCCTCGGCCGGCCTCTACGCCGAGAAGCTGGACGCCGTCTTCCCCGGCGTCGGCCGGCTGCCCTTCATGGGCTGCGGCACCGAGGGCGTCACCACCATCCCGGTGGACGACTCCCCGCACAGCCAACCGCTGGCCGTGGGGCAGGCGTTCTTCGAGTTCGTGCCCGCCGACCAGCCGCTGGGCGAACTGGTCGAGCGCGGCCACCCGGTGGAGACGCTGCTTATCGACCAGGTGGAGCCCGGTCGCGACTACCACCTGATCATGACCCAGGGGAACGGGCTCTACCGGCTGTGGACCGGCGACGTGTACCACGTGGACCGGATCGTCGACGGCACGCCCTGGGTGCACTTCACCCACCGGGACGGCGTCTTCCACTCCTTCACCGGCGAGAAGATCACCGAGATTCAGGTCACCCAGGCGATCCAACGCGGCCTGGCCGCCCACGGGCTGGACACCGGCCTGTACATGTGCGGGCCGCGCTGGGGCGAACCGCCCTACTACGTGGTGGTCGCCGAGACAGCCGAGCCGGCCGGGCCGCTGGACCGCAGGCTCTCCGCGGCCGTCGACTCCGCGTTGCGCGACATCAACATCGAGTACGCGTCCAAGCGGGAGAGCGGTCGGCTGCGCCCGCTGGAGGTGGTCACCGTGCCCCGGGACGCGATCAGCGGCTACGTGGAGAGCCGGCGGCAGGCCGGCAACGCCACCCAGTACAAGTACAAGCCCTTCCAGCAGGACGTCGACTTCCTCGACGCCCTGACCGCGAGCCGAGAGGAGACCCGGTCGTGATCCAGACCAAGCGTCCGCCGCAGAGCATCCGCCGCGAGATCACCGGACTGCCGGTCGACGGCACCGAGCTGGCCCTGCACAGCTGGCGGCCCAGGGGAGAGGTCAAGGGCGCCGTCTTCTACTTCCACGGCCTGCAGTCGCACGCCGGCTGGCTCTGGGAGGTCGGCCCGCAGTTCGCCGACAACGACCTCGCCTTCTACGTGCTGGACCGGCGCGGCAGCGGCATCAGCGGCGGCGACCGGCAGGACCTGCCGGGGGTGGAGACGGTGCTCCAGGACTACCTGGCGGCGCTGGCCCACGTCCGGACGGCGATCGGCGAGGAGGTGCCGCTCTCGCTCTTCGGGCACTGTCTCGGCGGCTCCTTCATGGCCGCGCTGATGCACCACCCGCAGCTCACCACCCGCTACGACGCCGCCGTCTTCTGCTCGGCCTGGCTGGGCAAGCTGCACGCCACCCTCACCCCCGGCGAGCTCGCCGCGCTGGCCGCCGAGACCAGCACCGAACCCTGGGACGCCGGCCTGCGCTCCGAGGACTTCACCGACGAGGCCCGGCACCGCCACTTCATCGACCACGACGACCTGGCCGTGCGGCAGCTCACCCGCCGCTCCCGGGCCGTGCTGCTCGGCCTGGAGCAGCGCTACCTGGACTCCGACCGGGTGCTGCCACCGGTGCCCGCCGCCTTCGTCTCCGGGATCGCCGACCCGATCATCGACCTGGCCGACGCCCGCGGCACCTTCCTGCGGATGACCGGGGCGCACGGCGCACTGCTCCAGTTCGCCACCGACAAGCACTACCTCTTCTACACCGACGTGCGGGCCCGGCTGGTCGACTGGGCCTCCACCTTCACCCTGCTGCAGGGGCTGGACCGCGATGCCTGAGCCGGCCGTGGCCACCCTCTACCGGGTGGAGCTGCCGATGGCGGTCGGCTTCGACCACCCCGCCAAGCGCCGCACCGCCTCGGACAGCCTGCTGCTGCGGCTGTCCGTGGACGGGGTCAGCGGGCTCGGCGAGTGCGCGCCGCGCCGCTACGTCACGGGCGAGAGCGCCGAGTCGGTGACCGCCGAACTGGCCGCACTGCCGCTGGAACCGCTGCTGGACCGGCTGCGGGCCAGTGAGCCCGCCGAACTGCTGCACCGGCTGCGCGAGTCCGGACTGACCGGCACCTTCGGGGTGCAGGGCGGCCAGAACCTGCGCTGCCTGCTGGAGACGGCGCTGCTCGACCTGCTCTGCCGCCGGCTGGGCCTGAGCTGCCAGGAAGTGATGGCCCGTCAGAGCGCGGTGCCGGACCGGCTGCCGGTCTCCCAGGTGCTCGATCTCAGTCTGGACGTCGAGGAGTTCCTGGACACCCGGGGCCCGTTCCACTTCGTCAAGATCAAGGCCTCCCGGGAGATCGCCCGGGACGCCGCGACCGTCCGGGCGATCAGGGAGCGGCTGGGCGACCGGGTGCCGGTCATGGTGGACGCCAACATGAGCTGGACCGTCGAGCAGGCCCCCGGGCACCTGCGCACGCTGCACGAGGCGGGCGCGGACTGGGTGGAGGAGCCGCTGGCCAAGGGCAGCTGGGCGGCGCTGGCCGGACTGCGGGCCCGCTCGGAGCTGCGGATCATGCTGGACGAGTCGGTCTGCACCCTCGCCGACGCCCGGCAGGCGGCGGCGAGCGGGGCCTGCGACGCCGTCAACGTCCGGATCGCCAAGAACGGCGGCCCGGTCGCCGCCGCCCGGCTGGTCGAGCTGGCCCGGCGCACCGGCCTGGCCTACCAGATCGGCGTGCAGGTCGCCGAGATCGGCCCGCTGATCGCGGCCGGCCGCGCCCTGGCCTTCGCCCACCCGGGCGCGCTCACCGTCGAGTCCGGCCAGTCCGACCGGTTCTTCCCACAGCCGGTGGTCACGCCGGCGCCGCCGGTGGACCGCACCGCCAACACCGTCTCCCCACCGCCCGGACCCGGTTGGGGCCTGGCGCCGAACGACCGCGCCGCGCCCTGGGCGGTGGCCCGCCGTACCGAGGGCGACCCGGACTGGCGACCCGCGCTCCGCGTGGTCCAGCGCGAGGAGGTATCCGCATGACCACCCGCTACTTCTCCGACCTGGTGGTCGAGTTCCTGCACCAGCAGGGCATCGACCAGGTCGCCTTCAACCCCGGCGCCTCCTTCCGCGGGGTCCACGACTCGCTGGTGCACGAGGAGAACGCGGCGATCGCCCCGCGGATCGTGATGGCCTGCCACGAGGAGATCGCCGTCGCCCTGGCACACGGCTACCACAAGGCCAGCGGGCGGCACATGGCCGTTTTCGTGCACGCCAACGTCGGCCTGCTGCACGCCTCGATGGCCATCTTCAACGCCTGGTGCGACCGGGTGCCGCTGCTGGTGATCGGCGGCAACGGCCCGGTGGACGCGGGCAAGCGGCGTCCGTGGATCGACTGGATCCACACCTCGCAGCACATCGAGTCGGTGGTCGAGGACTTCGTGAAGTGGTGCGACCAGCCGGTCGGCCAGCGCGCCACCGTCGAATCGCTCTACCGCGCGGCCAAGTTGATGGCCACCCCGATGACGGCCCCGGTCTTCGTCGCGCTGGACTTCGACACCCAGGAGGAGGTGCTGGCGCCGGACACCCGGCTGCTGCCCGCCGCGGCCACCGCGCCGGCCCGGCTGCCCGCCCTCGGCGGCGCCGAACTCGACCACCTCACCGAGCGGTTGCTGGCCGCCCGACTGCCCGTGCTGCTGGTGGACTTCTCCGGCCGGGACCCGGGGACCGTCGCCCCGCTGGTGGCGCTGGCCGACGCGCTCGGCCTGGCCGTGATCGACCGCGGCAACCGGATGAACTTCCCGAACACCCACCAGCTCAACGTCAGCCACACCGGCGCCGAACTGCTGGCCGAGGCCGACCTGGTGATCGCGCTGGAGGTGCAGGACCTGGTCGGCGCGCTCGGCACCTTCCTGCCGCTCACCGACCAGGGCCTGCCGGCCGGTGGCGCCGAACTGGTCACCCTCGGCTTCAACGAGCTGCTGACCAGCAAGTGGGCGGCCGACTACCAGCAGTTCGTGCCGGTGGACCTCGCCGTCGCCGCCGACACCGCGGACTCGATCGCGGTACTGCGCGAGTGCGCCGAGGATCCGGACGGCCCCTTCGCCGCGGCGGAGTTCACCGAGCGCCGGGAGCGGCGGGTGAAGGCGCTGGCCGCCGTGCACACCGAGGCCCGCGCCGACTGGGCCCGGCAGGCCGAGGAGGCCAAGGGCGCCGAGCGGATCCAGGTCGCGGCGGCGGTCGCCGAGATCCACCGGGCCGTGCGCGACGAGGAGTGGATCCTCGCCAATACCGGCAGCCTCACCATCGACGGCTGGGTGAAGCGGCTCTGGCCGGTCGAACGGCCAGGCAGCTACCTGGGGTTGAACGGCGGTGGCGGGCTCGGCTACGGCCTGGGCGCCTCGGTCGGCGCGGCCCTCGCCCACCAGGGCGACGGCACCCTCTGCGTGGACCTCCAGGCCGACGGCGACCTGCTCTACACCCCGAGCGCGCTCTGGACCCTGGCCGCCTACCAAGTCCCGCTGCTGGTCGTGGTGATGAACAACCGGCTCTACCTCAACTCGACCCAGCACGCCGAGCGGATCGCCGGCAACCGGGAGCGCGACACCGGCCGGGCGCACATCGCCACCAGCTTCTACGACCAGCCGGTCGACTTCACCGCCCTGGCCCGCTCGTTCGGCGTGGACGCGCTGCCCCGGGTGGAGCGGATCGAGGAGCTGGTGCCCACGGTCCAGGAGGCGGTCGCGCGGATCAAGGAGCACGGCAAGCCGGTGCTCGTCGAAGTGCTGATGGACTGACGACACCCCCGGCCCGATACCTTTCCCGGCCCGACACCCGCCGACCTGACACCCGCCGACCTGACACCCGCCGACTCGACACCCCAGGAGAACCCGATGGTGATCTTCGAGTGCCTGTACCGGGGCGAGCGCCACCTCGGCCTCACCCCGCTCACGGGCGACCTCCCCCTGCAGCTCCATCCGCTGGACGGCAGGCCGCTGGTCGACCTCCTGCCCGAGCACGGCGGCGACCCGGTGGCCGCCGCCGAGCGGATCGCCGGGCAGCGCCCGCCGGTGACCGCCGACCGCGCCGAGGTGCGGCTACTGCCGCCGCTGCTGCCCGCGCACCCGGGCGACGCCCTGGTCAGCGGCTTCATGATGACCCACAACGTCAAGGTGGACAGCGAAGTGCCGGACCAGCCCACCTGGTTCGTCAAGGGCTTCGGGGACTCCCTGCGGCTCCCCGGCGAACCGCTCGGGGTGCCCGCCGACGCCGTCGCGGTCTGCGAGGAGGCCGAGGTGGTGCTGGTCTACGTCGGCGATCCGGAGGGCGTGCCGCGCTACACCGGCTGGACCTTCGGCAACGACCTGACCGACATCGGCCGGTTCAAGCAGCACGCCGGCCACCTCTCCTACGCCAAGCTCTGTGACCCGGCCATCGCCCCCGCCCTGCACCCGGGCCCGCCGCCCGCCGAGGTGACCGGGCAGACGGTGGTCGAGCGGGACGGACTGCCCGCCTGGAAGGGCGAGTTCCGCACCGGACTGCAGGCCCTGCACTACGGGCTCCCCGCGATGACGGCCCGGCTCTTCGCCTACCGCACCCTGCACCGGCCCGGGCTGGTGCACTACGTCTACCTCGGCGCCGACCGGGGCAGCTTCCACGCCGGGTTCCGGCTCGCCGACGGCGACCGGGTCGCCCTGGACTTCAGCAGCCACGGGGTGGCCCTGAGCAACCCGCTGGCCTGGGAGGCGGGGTGAGGGGCGAGCCCGGCGCCTGGACGCTGCCCCGCCGGCTGACCGACATCGAGGCCTCCTTCGCCTACACCCACGCGCTCGCCAAGGGGACCAGCCAGGTGACCACCCTGGTCACGGTCAGCGGAGAGCCGGACGAGCAGCGGGTGGAGTCGGCGGTGGCCCGCTGGGCGGGCGAACTTCCGGTGCTGGCCCTGCGGATCACCGAGCGGCCGGAGGGGCTCTGGTTCACATCCGGTCCGGCCTTCCTGCCGGAGCAGCTGCGCCAGCGCGAGCTGCTGGCGGGGGAGACGCCGGACGAACTGCTGCGGCGGGAGCTCAACCAGCTGCTGCCGACCGGCGGGCCGCTCTGGCGGCTGCGGGCGGTGCGCGACCCGGGCAGCGGCTGCACGCATCTGCTCTTCACCCGCAACCACGCGATCTCGGACGGGCACTCCACCGGAGCGGTGGTGCGGGCGCTGCTGGACGCGCTGTTCGGCCGGTCCGGGCCGCCGAGTCCGTTCCGGGTCCGGGAACTGCCGGTGGCGCCACCCGAGGTGATCGATCATCAGACCGGCAGCCCGATGGCCTCCCGGTTGCCGTTCGCCCGGCAGGCGTCCTGGTCCCAGCGGAGCGCGGACCTGCTGACCGTCCCGCTGACCCGGACCGAGGGGGTGGCGCTGCGCTCCTGGTGCAAGCGGCAGGGGGTGACCGTCAACCAGTTCTTCGGGGCGGCCTTCGTCCAGGCCTACGGCGAGGCCACCGGGCGGACCGTGCTGGAGCTGGCCACCGCCGTCTCCACCCGGCGGCGCCACCGGGTGCCGGATGTGGGCTGCTACATCGGCGTGCTGGGCGTACCGGTCCGGACCGATGGCGAGCTGGTCCTCCGGGCCCGGGAGTACGGGGCCGCGCTGGTCCGCGCGGGCGCCGGCTGGCAGCCGCCGGCCCGGGAGCACGCGCGGATCCGGCAGGCGGTGGAGCAGGTCGCGGCCGCGCGCACGGCGGGCCCGATCTGCCTCACCAACGTCGGCCCGGTGGACCAGGCGCTCGGCCCGCACGCCGCCCGGGTGACCGGCTACCGCACGGTGGTGAACCGCACCGCGGCCAACTACGGACTGGTGCTGCACCTCGGCGGCTACGCGGGAGGCTTCGCCGCGACGCTCGCCTTCGGCACCCCGGCCACCGATCCGGCCCTGGTGGCGGAGGTGGCGAAGGGGCTGCACGACCGGGTGGTGCGGCCCGGCCCTGGCTAGCCGGTCACCCGTCCTGGCGCAGCACCAGGTCCAGCAGCCCCGGGAAGCGCTCCTCGAACTCCGCGCGGCGCAGCCGGTTGAGCCGCTTGGCGCCGGCGTCCCGCTGCTCCAGCAGCCCGGACTCGCGCAGCACGGCGAAGTGGCGGCTCAGGGTGGCCTTGGTGACCGGCACGTCGAAGCTGCCGCAGGACCGCGCCCAGTCCTCGGCGCCCGCCAACTCCCGCACCAGGGTCCGGCGCACCGGGTCGGCGAGGGCGAGCAGGGCGGACTCCAGCGTCACCTGCGCCGGATCGGTGTGCACCGGTGCGGTGCGGTGGCTCGAGGTGGCCGGCTCCTGGATCGGCATGGCTGCTGCTCCCTCCCGTCCCGGCACAGACCGTTCGTGCGGGATGTCGCGGACCGATTGCAGAGTGTTCGTCGCTGCGCGTACACTCCTAGTGTTCGTTTTCTTGCGAACACCTTACCCGATGTGGTGTACCCACGCACGGAAGGACGCACCATGGAACCCACCCCCGCGCCGGCGGACCGCGCCCACCAGGGCCGGCCCGGGCCGACCCTGTTCGCCGCCTGCCTCGGCTTCGTCGTGGTGATCCTCGACGTCAGCGTGGTCAACGTGGCCACCAAGGCGCTCGGCGCCGAGTTCGGCGGCAGCCTCTCCGGCCTGGAGTGGGTGATCAACGGCTACACCCTCACCTTCGCCGCCTTCCTGCTCACCGCCGGCGCGATGGGCGACCGCTACGACCCCAAGCGGATCTTCACCGCCGGCTTCGCCCTCTTCGCCCTCACCTCGCTGGCCTGCGGCGCCGCCCCCACACTGGTCGCACTGATCGCCGCCCGGGTGCTGCAGGGCGTCGGGGCCGCGATGATCGTGCCCTCCTCGCTCTCCCTGGTGAACACCAACTTCCCCGAACCCGCCGCCCGTACCCGGGCCGTCAGCCTCTGGGCCGCGGCCGGCGGGCTCGCGCTGGCGCTCGGCCCGGTGGTCGGCGGCCTGCTGGTCGACTCGCTCGGCTGGCGCTCGATCTTCTACGTCAACGTCCCGATCGCCGCCGTCGGCATCGTGCTGATCCGGCGCTACGCCCGGCCGGCCGCCGCCAAGGACGGCTCGCGGCGGCGCTCGCTCGACCTGCCGGGCCAACTCCTCGCCGTGGCCGCGCTCGGCGCCTTCACCGGCGCCATCGTCGAGGCCAACGTGCTGGGTTGGACCTCGGCCACGGTGCTCGGCTGCCTGGCCGCCTTCCTGGTCGCCACCGGCGCGCTGATCGCCGTCGAGCGGCGCAGCGGCGACCCGATGCTGCCGCTGCACCTCTTCGGCCGCCGCACCTTCAGCGCCACCTCGCTGATCGGGGTGCTGCTCAACTTCGCCTTCTACGGCCTGATCTTCATCTTCAGCCTGTTCTTCCAGCAGATCTGGAACTACTCGCCGATCACCGCCGGCCTGGCCTTCCTGCCGATGACCGCCGCCGTGATGACCGCCAACCTCTGCTGTGGGCCGCTGGTGCGGCGGTTCGGCGCCCGCCCCGTGCTGATCACCGGCAGCGTGCTGGCCGCCGTCGGCTACCTGGCGATCGCACCCGCCGTCGGCCACGGCTCCTACGCGGTCCTGGTCGCCCAGTTCGTGGTGGCCGGCTACGGCATCGGCCTGGTCGTGCCGTCCATGACCAACGCCATGCTCGGCTCGGTGGAGCCGGCCAACGCGGGCATCGCCTCCGGGGTGCTGAACGCCTCGCGGCAGCTCGGCGGCCTGATCGGCGTCGCCGTGATGGGCCTGCTGGTCGGCCAGGCCACCTCCGCCCACTTCCTCACCGGCCTGCGCGCCGCGCTGGTCGCCGCCGGTGCGGCCCTCGCCGTCTGCGCCGTGCTCAGCGCCTGGGGCGTCCGGCGCCGGACCGTCGCTCCGGCCGCGCCGGCCGCCCCGGCCGTCACCGAACCCGAAGGAGCGTCACATGCCGCACCTCGTACTTGAGTTCTCCGCCAACATACGGGACGGCTTCGACCCGTCCGCCGTCTTCCCCAAGCTGCACTCCGCACTCGCCGCCGCCGGGGGCTTCCGGCCGCAGGACTTCAAGAGCCGCGCGGTGCGGATGGACGGCTACTTCATCGGCGACGGCAGCCAGGAGCAGTCCTTCGTCAACCTGGACGTGCGGACCTTCGCGGGAAAGCCGGTCGAGGTCCGCGAGGCGGTCAGCGCCGCCGCGCTGGCCGTGCTCACCGAGGCCTTCCCGGACACCCTGCGCGAGACCGCCTGCGACATCTCGGTGCAGATCACCGAGTTGGACCGACCCAGCTACGCGCGGCTGCGGTCGGTGGACACCACCACGACCACGAGCGGGAGTTGAACCATGGGACCGGAGAACGCCTACACGGACCGGCGGGTGCTGGTGGTCGGCGGCAGCTCGGGCGTCGGCCTGGCCGCCGCCCGGGAGTTCGCGGCCCGCGGTGCCGAGACCGTGCTCGCCTCGCGCAGCCGGGACCGGCTGGAGGCGGCGGCCGCCGAACTCGCCGGACTGCCGGGCCCGGTGACCGGCCTGGAGCTGGACATCCGCTCCGACGAGCAGGTGGAGCGGTTCGCGGCCGCCGCCGGCAAGTTCGACCACGTGGTGGTCAGCGCGGCCCGCACCCCGACCGGCCGGGTGGACACCCTCCCGCTGGCCGACGCCTACTCCGCGATGGACAGCAAGTTCTGGGGCTCCTACCGGATCGCCCGCGGCCTCGGCGGCTCGATCAGCCCGGCCGGCTCGCTCACCCTGATCGCCGGCTACCTCTCCCGGCGGCCCACCCGGGCCTCCGCACTGCAGAGCGCGATCAACGCGGCGATCGAGGCCCTGGTGCGCGGACTCGCCCTGGAGTACGCGCCGTTGCGGGTCAACGCCGTCTCGCCCGGTCTGTTGGCCACCCCGCACTGGGACGGCATGGCCGCCGAGGACCGCGACCGGATGTACCAGGCCGCGGCCGACCGGCTGCCCGTGCAACGGGTCGGCCACGCCGAGGACATCGCGCAGGCCGTGCTCTTCCTGGCCGGCAACGGCTACACCACCGGCAGCACGCTCTTCGTGGACGGCGGCGGGCGGATCGCCTGATGGTGCGGCAGACGATCAGACGTCGGCCGACTCGCCGCCCTTGAGACGGGTGTAGGAGGTGCCGCCGAACTCCTCGACCCAGCCGTCGAAGTAGTCCCGGCCGAGCTCGTTGAGCGCGGCGTCGTGGATCGGGAAGGCCCGGGCCGGACCGATCGCCCGGAGGAAGTCCAGCGCCTCGGCCAGCTTGAACCACGGGCCCGCGGCCGGCACCAGGGCCGTCTCCACCGGCTGCTCGGGCACGAAGAAGGAGTCGCCCGGGTGGTACAGCCGCTCCTCGAGCAGGTAGCCGACGTTGGCGCAGCCGGGGAGGCCCTGGTAGATCTCGGCGTGCAGACCGCCGACCACGTCCACCGTGAACCCGGCGGCGGTCACCCGCTCGCCGGGCACCACGACGGCGAGCGCCTCGCCCAGCTCGCCCGCCTGCGCGGCGGCCGCCGCCGGCAGGTGCACCCGCAGCGCGGGGTTGGCGGCCCGGGCGGCGAGCAGCTTCGCCAGGTCCAGGTGGTCCGGGTGCTCATGGGTCACCAGCACCTCGTCGACCCCGTCCAGCGCCCCGGCCTCGGAGAACACGCCCGGGTCGATCACCAGGATCCGGCCGCCGGCCTCGATCCGCACACACGCCTGTCCATGACTGCTGATCCTCATGCGCCCAGTCTGCATGCGCCCAGTCTGACAGCCGCCACGGGTGTGGATGTCCGAATCCCGCTGGCCTGCCCGCCGTCCGGCGATCATGCTGGGGAGGAGAGCAGCGAGGAACGGAGCGCGACGACCATGAGCACCGCAGCACGGGTCCACACCGTGATCGACAGCCCCTGCGGCCCGTTGACCCTGGTCGCGGCGGAGGGGGCGCTGGTCGGCCTCTACATGGTGGACCAGCGGCACCGGCCGGGCCAGGAGACCTTCGGCCCGCCGGACGGCAGCGACCCCGTCTTCGGCCGCGCCGCCGAGCAGCTGGCGGCCTACTTCGCGGGCGAGCTGCACGAGTTCGAGCTGCCGCTGGCCCCGCAGGGCACGCCGTTCCAGCTGCGGGTCTGGGCGCAGCTGCGCGCGATCCCGTACGGCGAGACCCGCAGCTACGGCGAGCTGGCGCTCGCGCTCGACGCGCCCGGTGCCTCGCGCGCGGTCGGGCTGGCGAACGGCAAGAACCCGATCGGCGTGATCATCCCCTGCCACCGGGTGGTCGGCGCCGACGGCTCGCTCACCGGCTACGGCGGCGGCCTGCCGCGCAAGCGGATGCTGCTCGGGCTGGAGGGCGCGCTGGAGCCGGCGGAGGGCCGGCTGTTCTGACGCACCCGCCGGCCGCTCGCCGACCGTGCTTGACCCTCACGCGGCGTGAGGCGGCATAGTCAGCGGCGTGGAAGAGCATCTGACCGTGGGGCGCGTGGCCGAACTGGCCGACATCAGCGTCCGCACGCTGCATCACTATGACGAGATCGGCCTGGTCCGGCCGTCCGCGCGGACGGCGGTCGGGTACCGGGCGTACGCCCCGGCCGACGTGGAGCGGTTGCGGGAGGTCCTGGCCTTCCGGCGGCTCGGGTTCGGGTTGCGCGAGATCGCCGATCTCGTGGACGACCCGGACACCGACGCGGTCGCGCGACTCCACCGGCTGCGCGGACTGCTGGTCGACCAGCGGGACCGTGCCGCCGCCATGGTGGTAGCCATCGACCGGGAACTGGAGGCACGGGCAATGGGGATCAGGACCACGCCGGAGGAGCAACTGAAGGTGTTCGGCGCGCAGTTGTACGAGCAGATCGGATCGGCCTACCCGGCGACCAGGCGCACCGAGCCGCGGATCGCCGCCCGGGTCCTGGCGGCCCTGGGGGACGCCCGGACGGTGCTCAACGTCGGTGCGGGCACCGGCTCCTACGAGCCCGCCGACCGGGAGGTGACCGCCGTGGAGCCCTCGGCGGTGATGCGGGCCCAGCGCCCGGCCGGCGCCGCGCCGTGCATCGACGCCCGGGCGGAGGAACTGCCCTTCGAGGACCAGTCCTTCGACGCCGCGATGGCGTTCAGCACGGTGCACCATTGGCAGGACCCGCTCGCCGGGCTGCGCGAACTGCGGCGGGTGGCCAAGCGGGTGGTGGTCTTCACCTACGACGCGAGCTCTCCCGGCTGGCTGGAGCGGTTCTGGCTCACCCGGGACTACCTGCCCGAGTTCGCCGGACTGCTGGAGGGGCGGCCCTCGTTGGCGGAGATGAGCCGGGCGATCGGGGGCCGGGCCGAGCCGGTGCCGGTGCCCTGGGACTGCGCCGACGGCTTCTTCGAGGCCTACTGGCGGCGGCCCGAGGCCTACTTGGCGGAGCCGGTGCGCCGGGCGGTCTCGGTCTGGACCAGGCTCGGGGCGGCGGTCGAGCAGCGGGTGGTGGGCGAGCTGCGCGCCGACCTGGAGTCGGGCCGGTGGGCGGAGCGCAACGGGGAGCTCGCCGGACTCGACGCGGCGGAGCTGGGGTTGCGCCTGATCGTGGGCTGACGCGCAGTCGGCTGACGTGCAGTCGGGTGGCCCTTGGCCGGGAGGCCCGCAGTCGGGCGGCCCTCGGCCGGGTGTGCCCCTCAGCCGAAGAGGAAGCGTTCGGCGGCCTCGGCGGGGGTGACGCCCTCCCGGCGGCCCGGCACCTCGTACACGGCGGCGGCGCCCTCACGGCGCAACCGGTCGGCGCCCGCCTCCCGGGACATGACGCGGCGGTGCCGCGGAAGGCCTTACCCGGATCGTCGGTGGCTCCCGGTAGCGTGCGAACGTCAGTTGCGCACCTCGCACCGGGAGAACCACCGTGGACATCCTGCTCATCGCCGGGCTCTGGCTCGGCGGCTCCGCCTGGGACGCGGTGGTGCCCGAACTCGCCGCCCGGGGCCACCGCGGCGTGCCGCTCACCCTGCCCGGCCAGGGCGACGGCGCCGCGGACGCGACGCTGGAGGACCAACTGGCCGCCGTGGTCGGCGCCGTTGACGCCGCACCAGGCCGCTGCGTCGTGGTGGGGCACTCCGCCGCGACCACGCTGGCCTGGCTGGCGGCCGACGCCCGGCCGGAGCGGGTGGCCGCGGTGGTGCTGATCGGCGGCTTCCCGGGCGGGAACGGGAACGAGTACGCCGCGTTCTTCCCGATCGAGGACGGCGTGATGCCGTTCCCCGGCTGGGGCCCGTTCGAGGGGCCGGACGCCGCCGACCTGGACCAGGCGGCCAGGGACCGGATCGCCGCCGCTGCCCTGCCGGTGCCGGAGGCGGTGGCCAGGGGCGTGGTCCGGCTGGGCGACGAGCGCCGCTTCGAGGTCCCGGTCGTGGTGGTCTGCCCGGAGTTCAGCCCCGCCCAGGCCGAGGAGTGGGTGGCCGGCGGGGCGGGGCCGGAGCTCGCCCGGGCCCGGCGGGTCGGGTATGTCGACATCGACTCGGGCCACTGGCCGATGTTCACCCGGCCGCGCGAGCTCGCCGCGCTGCTCGCGGAGGCTGCCGCGGCTGCCGCGGAGGGCTGAGCCGGCCGGGCGGGGTCAGCGGCCCCAGATCTGGCGCTCGATGCCGTCGAGCATGAAGTCCAGGCCGATCCGGAAGGTCTGGTCGGCGTCCAGGTGGACGGCGTCGTGGACCACCTTCGCCATCGCCGGGAGGCGGCCGCTGGCGAAGGTGCGCTGCAGGTAGGGGCCGAGGGCGGACTGCCAGCCCTGCTCGTCCAGCCCGGTGGCGCGCTCGGCCCGCCGTTCGGCGATCTCCCGGCGGACCACGCCGATCACGTACGCCTTGACGGCGGCGACCATCGGCATCACGGAGTCGACGTCGACCTCGCCGAGCGCGGCCACCACGGCCTCGCCGGTGGCCAGCGCGTTCGGGCCGAGCTGGGGCCGGCCGCCCAGCAGGTCGGCGAGCCATTCGTGCCGGTGGGCGACCTGGCGGGTGGTCTCGGCGAGCGACCGGAGCACCTCCCGCCAGCCGTCGCCGGTCGGCCGGATCTCGGCGTAGGCGGCGTCGACCATCAGGTCGAGCAGTTCCTCCTTGCCGGCGAGGTAGCCGTAGAGCCGCATCGGACCGACGCCCAGCGCATCGGCCACCTTGCGCAGTGACACGGCGTCAAGGCCGTCCGCGTCGGCCAGCTCGATCGCCGCCCGCACGATCCGGTCCCGGCTCAGCGCGGCCGGCGCGGGCCGATTCTGCGGCTCCGGCCGCTCCCACACCAACATGGCGCTGACGATACAGCGCATCGGGGGGTACAGCGGCTGCACCGATACGGCGGCTGTTCCGATACACCGTATGGTCCGATACGGTGTATCGGACGATACGACGTACCGAGAGGCGGCAGCCATGACCAACGCCCACGCCCACGCCCCAGCCATCGCGATCGTGGGAGCGGGCCTGGGCGGCCTGGCCCTCGCCCGGGTGCTGCACCTGCACGGCATCGAGGCCGTGGTCCACGAGCGGGAGGCCTCCCGCGAGGCGCGCGGCCAGGGCGGCATGCTCGACATCCACTCCGGCCAGTCGGCGCTGCGCGAGGCCGGCCTGTTCGACGGCTTCCTCACGATCGCCCGCGGCGAGGGCCAGGACATGCGCCTGCTCGAACCCGACGGCACCCTGCTGCTCCAGGAGGACACCCCCGAGGACGCCCCGCCGGCCCGCCCCGAGGTCGACCGCGCCGACCTGCGCGACCTGCTGCTGGACTCGCTCCCCGACGGCACGGTGCGCTGGGGCCGTGCCTTCACCCACGTCGCCGACGGCCGCCTGCACTTCGCCGACGGCGACAGCGCGCCCTACGACCTGCTGGTCGGCGCGGACGGCGCGAACTCGCGGACCCGCGCACTGGTCACCGACGCCCGCCCCGCCCCCATCGGCAAGAACGTCGTCGAACTCGAGATCCCCGACATCGACCGCACCCACCCCGAGCTCGCCGCGATGGTCGGACGCGGCACCTACTGGGTGCTCGGCGACCGGATCTCCTTCGCGGCCCAGCGCAACGGCGACGGCCGGGTGCGGATCGGCATCAGCTTCTTCGACACCCCCGAGGACTGGTTCGCCATCAGCGCCATCCCCTTCAAGGACCCGGCCGCCGCCCGGGCCCGGCTGATCGAGCTGCTGCCCGGCTGGCACCCCCGGATCACCGCGCTGATCACGGCCGCCGGCGACCGGATCGTGCCGCGCTCGATCACCGCGCTCCCGGCCGGCCTGCGCTGGCCGTCAACTCCCGGCATCACCCTGCTCGGCGACGCCGCGCACCTGATGCCGCCGGTCGGCGAGGGCGCCAACCAGGCGCTGCTCGACGGCGCCTCGCTCGGCAGGGCGCTGGCCGCCCGCCCGGACGACCTCCCGGCCGCCGTCGCGGAGTACGAACGCGAGATGGCCGAGCGCACCACCGCCGTCGCCCACAGGTCCGCCCGGATGCACGACATGCTCCGGGCCCCGGACGCGGCCCGGCAGCTGCTCGCCTTCTTCCAGCCCGGCTGACGCAGGCGTGGTCCTCGCATCGAATGGCCTACCGCCACCCGGTGACCGTTCCAGCAATACCCTCGCCGCGCCGAGCAGCGCCGACAGCGCCACCGGGCCGCCGCCGCTGCCGACGGCGCAGGCCTTCGACGGTGACAGGCCGTTGGTCGGCCGCGAGCACACCGTGGTGCTGCTAGGCAGTGTCGTCAAAGTGATCTTGCGTAGAGAGGCCTCGCCGACACGACCCCGGGCTTCTGACCAGCGGATCGCTAGAATCGGTCACCCACGGCAGGCGAAGGAGACGCATGACCGAGTCGCTAGCAAGCCGCATTGAGTGCTGGACCTGCTCGAACGGACTGGTAGTCCTCTGCGTCGACATCGAGAGCGATCGCATGCTGCTGGAGTGCGAAGAGTGCATGGCCGGCCGGTGGGCACCTCCGGGCAAGGGAGAACGAGAGCCCGGCTTCCTCACGGCCGACATGCTCACGCGCCCGGCAACCCTCGCCGAGATCCAGGCAAGGGGCTGGGGCCACCTGCTCCGTAATGCCTTGGACTCGTAACCGCGTGTGCATGACCTCGCAGGCGACGCTCTCGGGAGTCAGGCCCACAGGAGAAGAGCGGCCAGCGTGACGGCCGCCCGATAGGACTCGGCTGTTCTGTCGTAGCGGGTTGCTGTGCCACGCCATTGCTTCAGCCGGTTGAAGGTCCGTTCGGCCACGTTGCGCTGCTTGTAGAGGCGGCGGTCAAAGGCCACTGGGCGGCCGCCGAGTCGTCCCCGCCGTCGTCGGTTGGCGACCTGGTCGGCCCGCTCTGGGATGGTGTGCCCGATCCCACGACGCCGCAGCCAGTCGCGGATCGCCTTCGAGCTGTAGCCCTTGTCTCCAAGGACGTGATCGGGACGCGCGGACGATCGTGGAGTCGGCCGACACGAGCCAGTCGATGTCGCCGGCCGAGTCCGCCTTGGCCTACGCGGCCTGCAGCATCAGGTCGAAGGTTCCATTCCCAGCCCAGCGTCGGAAACGCGTGTGCAGGGTGGCCCAGGAGCCGTACCTCGGGGCACGTCACGCCAGGCCACCCTGGTCCGGAACTTCCACACGATCCCGTTCAGCACCGTCCGATCGTCCAGCCGCGGACGACGGCTCCGGCCAGCTGGGCAACGGCACCACCACGGACAGCAGTTCGCCGGTGACCACGCTCACCGCGCTGACCGGGGTGGACAAGCTCGCCGCGCCGGTCGGCGGGGACTTCAGCCTCCCCAACTGAGCCGCGTCACCGGGCGATCAGCAGGCGCTGCTCGCTCACCCCGCTGCTCGAGCCGCCATCCGCCTCGGTGGCGACGGTCCAGACATAGACGCCGGCCGTGGCGGGGGTGAAGGAGTAGCTGGTCCCGGGCGTCCAGGGGGAGTTGGTCCACCGGCCGTCCGGGGAGAGCACGGCGACGCTGGACCGCGAGCCGTCGGCGGTCCAGCTCAGTGCCACCGGCTCGCCGACCGGTACCTCGGTCTGGTCGGCGGGTGCGACCGGCCGCGGCGCGTCCGGTGCGCCGGCCTCCGGGTCGGCAGCGGTGGAGCCGGTCGGGCGGACGACGAGGTACCGATCCGCGCTCCAACCGCTCGTCAGGGTAAGGGTGGTGGCGTCCGCGCTGGTCACCGCCCACTGGTAGAGGCCGGTACCGGTCGGCCGGAAGGCGCAGCTGGTGCCGGTCAGCCAGTCCGAGTAGCTCCAGTCGCCGCCGTCGAGCCGGGTCATCACGCGGGAGTAGGAGCCGCCACCGCCCCAGCTCAGCACGGTCGGTGTGCCCAGCTCCGCGCTCGCCCGGTCCGGCGGCGAGCTCAGCGCGGGTGCGTGCGGGGTGCCGGCCGGGACGGTGGCCGGGTGGCCGGTCGGGCTGTCCGGGCCGGGATCGCCGTCGGCGGCGGGGCGGTCGGCGGCCGTGCAGCTGGGCAGCGCGGGCCAGTTGGTCTCCGGCTCGACGATGTGGCCGGTGGCGAGCACATAGGTCGGCACGCCGATCGCCGCCGTCAGCAGGACCAGTGCCGTCAGCCCGGCCGCCCAGGCCCGGCGCAGCCGGGGGCCGGGCAGTCGGGTTGGTCCGGCGGGGCCGAGCTCGTCGGCGGCCTCCGGCACCACCGGCTCGGCCAGGGCGTGCAGCTCGGCGGGCAGCCAGGAGCCGCCGGGGCCCTGGGGCGCCGGTTCGAAGAGTTCCACCAGCTGGGCGGGCGTGGGCCGTTCGGCCGGCTCCCGGGTCAGGCAGCCGCGGACCAGCGGGCGCAGCGCCATGGGCAGCCCGTAGAACTTGGGCTCGGAGCCGAGGTGCGGCAGGGGGCCGCCGGTGCCGAAGGGCGCGCAGCCGGCCGCGTGGCAGACCACCAGGCCGAGGGCGAACACATCGCAGGCGGGGCCGGGTTCGGCACCCGCCAGCTGCTCCGGGGAGAAGAACGCGGCGGTGCCCCGACCGGCGTTCGAGGCGAGGCCGAAGTCGACTACCCGCGGGCCGTCCCCGGCGAGCAGCACCTTGGTGGGCCTCAGGCCGCCGTGCACCAGCCCGGCGCCGTGGATCGCCACCAGCGCCTCGGCCAGCCCCGCGCCGAGCACCCGCAACGCGGCCTCCGGCAGCGGCCCGTACCAGCGCACCGCATCGGCGAGCGCCGGGCCGGGGATGAACGCGGTGACCAGCCACGGGTGTTCGGCCTCGGGGTCGGCGTCCACCAGCCGTGCGGTGTGGTGCCCGCCGACCGCGCGGGCGGCCGCCAGGTCCCGGGCCAACCGCAGCCGGAACCCCGGCTCGGCGGCGAGGTCCCGGTGCACGCACCGGACGGCGACCAGCCGCCCGCCCGGCGAACGGCCCAAGAACACCGCACCCGTGCCGCCGCTGCCGAGCCGCCCGAGCAGCCGGTACCGGCCGCCGACCACCGCAGGATCACCCGCCCGCAACGCGTCCACGCCCACCCCCGGGCTGACTGGTCGTCATGTCATGCCGTCACTGTGGGAATACTCGCAGCAGCGGCCGGGAGGGGAAAGGGCGGGGAGCGTCACAGCCCGGCCACGAGGCGGTGGTGTTCCTGGTCGGGTGCCGCCGGATCCCGATCGAGGAGTGTCCGGATGACCACCGTCGACCACCACACCGAGGCCGACCGCACCCTGCTGCCGGCCGCCGTCGAACTCGCCCGCTCCGCCCGGGAGGCGGGCAACCACCCGTTCGGCACCAGCACCGAGCCGTGCGCGATGTGCGCGGGCGCGGTCCTCTGGTCCGGCATCGGCCGGGTGGGGTATCCGCTCGGCGGCGAGGAACTGGTGGAACTCACGGGCGGGATACCGGTGTTGACGCTGAGCTGCCGTGAGGTGCCGGCCAGCGGGCCCGCCGTGGTGCAGGTGGTCGGCCCGGAGCCGCTGCCGCAGGCCCGCGCGGTGCACGACGCGTTCCGGCAGGCCGCCGATTCCGCCTAGAGCAGGCCCTGGCGGAGCGCGTAGGCGACGGCGTGCGAGCGGTTGCGCAGGTGCAGTCGGGTGGTCAGGCCGTGCAGCACGTTCTTCACCCAGCGCTCCGAGTAGCCGACCCGGGCGGCGATCTCGCCGGTGTCCAGGCCGTCCGCGATCAGCCGCAGCACGTCGGCCTCGCGGTCGTTCAGCGGGTGGCCGACGACGGCCGGGCCCAGCGTGCCGCCGGGGCCGGTGCCCGCGCGCTGCGCCCGGCCCACCTGGTCCAGCAGCTGGGCGAGCAGGTCGGCCGGCACCCGGGCCCGGCCGCCGTGCGCCCCGAACACGGCGCTGACCAGCCGGGACGGGGTCACCTCGTGGCGCCACAGGATCGAGGCGATTCCGCAGCCCACCACCCGCAGCAGCTCGGACTCGGGCAGCCGCCCGACCACCAGCACCACCCGCACCTCCGGATCGGCGGTCAGCTCCCGAACCTGCCCCAGCACGTCGTCGCCGACCTCCTCGCAGAGCAGCACCGCCGCGCAGCGCTGCCCGGCGGGCGGCCGCTCGACCAGCCGCAACCCGGGCGCCGAGCGCAGGAAGCTCTGCAGCCCGGCCTGCGAGATCGGGTCGGCGGCTCTGGTCAGTACGGCGATGTCCGGCACGCGAGATCGTCCTCCGAGGGTGGGTAGACAGCACACCGGAACCGCGGAGTGCTGCTCACCCCACGGTTCCGGCCTGCTACGAACGATCGCAGGACCGGGGCGGGGAGGGCAAGAGATCGTTGATCTCAGCTGTGTGGCGGAGATGTTTCCGGGGGACGGCCCCCAAGGGCCTGCGAGGCGGGGTCGAGGAGCGCCCGGGCAGCCGGCCGGGGTCCCCGCCCGAACGGGCACGGGGACCCGGCCGGCGGGTCATTCGGTGGTGAACTCGGCCATCATGGCCATGTCCTCGTGCTCCAGGTTGTGGCAGTGCAGCAGGAAGGCGCCGGCGTAGTCGGTGAACCGGACGGCGACCTCCACGCCCTCGGCGGGGAGCACGTCCACGGTGTCCTTCCAGCCCGTGTCGAACGGCCCGGGAGCCGCGCCGTCGCGGTGCACCACCTGGAACGGGTCCAGGTGCAGGTGGACCGGGTGGTGGACGTCGGTGACGAACCGCCAGACCTCGATCTGGCCGAGCTTGGGCGCGGCCAGCGCGTGGCCGGGCCGGTACTCCTCCCCGTTGATGGTCCAGGTGTGCTCCGACTTCTGGAAGACGAAGGTGCGGGTGTTCACCGCCTTCGCCGGGTCCAGCCGCTCGATGGTGGAGAGCTTGGCCGGCACCCGGGAGTCGTCGGACACGGCGGCGCTGCCGATGTCGAACCGCATGACCTCCGCCGTCGGGCCGCTGCCCAGCTGGTTGACCAGCCGCACCCTGGTGCCGGCGGGGTAGCGGGAGAAGTCCACCACCACGTCGAAGCGCTCGGCCGGGGCGACGTCGATCGAATCGTGCGCCAGCGGCTGCTCCAGCAGGCCGCCGTCCGAGCCGATCTGCAGCAGGCCCCCGCCGCCGGGCGGCTGCGGGTCCAGCGCCAGGCGGTAGCGGCGCGCGTTGGAGGCGTTCAGCAGGCGCAGCCGGTAGCGCGCCCGGTCCACCTCGGCCACCGGCCAGGGCGCGCCGTTGACCAGGATGACGTCGCCGAGCACGCCGTTCATGTACGCGGACCGCACGCCGGTGCGGCCCTGGGCGGGGTCCAGCGCCGGGTAGGCGAAGGAGCCGTCGGCCTCGAAGGCCCGGTCGGCGATCATCAGCGGCAGCTCGCGCCGCCCGCTGGGCAGGCCGAGCGAGGCCTCCTCGTCGTCCCGCACCAGGTGGAAGCCGGCCAGGCCGCGGTAGACCTGCGGGCCGGTGAAGCCCATGGTGTGGTCGTGGTACCAGAGGGTCGCGGCGCGCTGGTTCATCGGGTACGTGTAGTCGCGCTGCGGCTGGTAGGTGGCGCCGCCCATGCCGGGCATCCCCGACATCCCTGACATCCCCGGCATGCCGGCCATCGGCCCGCCCGCGGTGCCGCCGGGCGGGCCGATCAGGTCCAGCGGATAGCCGTCGCTGTCGTGCGGGGTGTGCCCGCCGTGCAGGTGGACGGCGGTCGGGTGGTCCAGCTCGTTGCGGTGGGTGACCACGGTGCGGCGGCCGGAGCGGGATTCGATGGTGGGACCGGGGAAGAGGCCCTGGTAGCCCCAGACTTCGGTGTCGTGACCGGGCACGATCCGGACGGCGCCCTTGCGGGCGGTGATCTCGTAGTAGTCGGCGCCGGCGTCGGTGCGGACCGGCTGGAGCACCTGCGGGATCGGCAGCTCGACTTGGTAGCGGGCCGGCAGCGGCACCTTGCTGGCCAGCAGCAGGCCGGGCTGGCCGCCCGGTATCAGCCCGGCGAGCAGTGGCGGGCCGCCGACGGCCAGCCCGACGCCGAGCACCGCCGCGCCGCCGCCCAGCAGTTGACGCCGGCTCAGGCCGCCGTTCATTCGGCCACCGCCGGTGCGGCGGCGGGCTCGGCCGGGACTGCGGCGGGCTCGGCCGGACCCGCGGCGGCGGGGGCGGACCTGGTCCTGAACACGTCGGCGACGAACTTCTCCGCCATCACGAAGATGCCGACGCCCAGCGGTATGTGGAGCAGCAGCACCCGGCTGAAGCCCAGGCTGATCTGGGCGACGCAGCAGAGCAGCAGGATGCCGTACTGGATGGCCAGGTTGGCCGGACTGCCGGACAGCCGCCAGGCCAGCACGGCGGAGACGGCCGCCAGCAGGACGGCGGTGGCCAGGATCATCGCGGCCATCAGGTGTGCGTCGAGCAGCGGGTAGTACCCCTGCAGGAAGCCGCCCGCCAGGAACGGCTGGATCAGGGCGAGGAGTGCGGAGAGCGCGGCGAACACCCGCAGGGCGATCAGCGGCCAGCGCGGCGGGGCAGGGTTGTGCGACATTGCGACCCCCGTGAAGGAGAGAATCAGGTCCCCATCGAGATTGTCTCAGGTGAGACTATCTTGCCGAGATCCTATACTGCCCTTATGAAGTCGAACCAGCCGCCCCCACCCGTGGGACTGGCCCTGCGCCACGCCCACCTGCGCGCCGCCCGGATCTTCGCCGAGGAGCTGCGCCCGCTCGGGCTGGAGAACGCCCCCGCCGGGCTGATCATCAACCTCGGGCACCTCGGGTCGCTCACCCAGCGGCAGTTGATGGACGTGGTCGGCATGGACAAGTCCGCGATGGTCCGCCAGCTGGACCAGCTGGAGGCGCGCGGCCTGGTCCGCCGCCGCCCGCACCCGACCGACCGCCGCGCGCACGCCGTCGAGCTCACCGAGGCCGGCCGTCGGCTGCTCGGCCGGGTGCTGGAGGCCGCCGACCGCGCCGAGGAGCGGCTGCTGACCGGGCTGGCGCCCGAGCGGCGAGCCGAGTTCCGCGAACTGCTGCTGGTCGTCTCGGAGCTGGGCCCGAGCGCTCAGGAGTGACCCCGGCGGGCCCGAACTGACGAGTCATCACTCGAACGAGTGAGGCGGAGTCGCTCGGAACACGGGAGCGGCGCGGCATCGGTTTGGATCGGACCGCTGGTGACGGGCGTGGACCGAGGGGGCAGCAGTGCCGCAGGACGTGGTGCGGGAGACGGCGCGGGCCGGGCGGATGGTGCTCTGGGAGGAGGCCGCACGGGACGGTGCCCAGGCCCGGACGCTGATGTCCGCCGAATTCCGGGTCTGGCTGGCTCGGGAGCAGGGGCGGGCCTTCGGCGCCGACGGCCCCCGGCAGGTGGTCTTCGCCGCCGGCTTCCCCGCCGTCTGCGCGGAGGAGCGCGAGGCGGTCCGGCGGGTGGCGCTGGAGGCGGGCGAGGCGGTCAGCGTGGCCGCCGTCTGCCGGGCGATCCCCGCCGACCTGCGGCAGGCCCACGCGGCCGTGCGCGGCGGGGCGCACTCCCGGGTGATGCTGGTGCTGCCCGCCTCCGCCGCGATGGCCGGGGTGATGCTGCACCGCGAGCCCGGCGAGGCGCTGCGCGAGGCCGCCGCGCTGATCGAAGAGGCCCGCGGCTGGGAGGGCGGGGTGGCACTGGACGTCTGCCTGGCCGACGCCTCGCGCACCGAACCCGGCGCGCTCGCCGAGGCGGCCGCCCGGCTGACCGCCGCCGGGGCCGGGACGGTGCTGCTCGCCGACACCGTCGGGATGCTGCTGCCCGAGCGGACCGCCGAGCTCTTCGCCGAGGTCACCGCCCGGCTGGCCGGCGAGCCGGTGGTGCTCGGCGCCCACCTGCACGACGACCTCGGGCTCGGCCTGGCCAACACCCTCGCCGCGCTGCGGGCCGGCGTGCGGGTGGCGGCCGGCTCCTGGCTCGGGATCGCCGAGCGCTCCGGCATGGCCGCCACCGAGCAACTGCTCTTCCTGCTCACCCGGCACGGCGAGGAGCTGATCGGCGGCCCCGCCTGGCACACCGCGCCCGACCTGACGCTGCTGCCGCTCTTCGCCCGGTTGGTCGCCGAGCACACCGGCGCGCTGCTCGGCGTCACCACCCCGATCGTCGGTACCGGGGTCGGGACGCTCTCCACCGGCACGCCGTTCGTGGCGCCCGAGCTGTTCCAGCCGTTCGACCCGCGGGCCGTGCTGGGCATCGAACCGACCGTGGTGCTCAGCCAGTTGGCCAGCACCCGGGTGGTCGGCGCGGTCGCCGAGCGGCTGGGGCACAAGCTGACCGGGGACCAGCTGCGGGCGGCCACCGCCTGGGTGAAGAGCCGGGCCTACCGGTGCGGGACGGCGGTGGTCGAGGAGGCCGACTTCGCCGGCTACCTGGAGGGGCTGACGGCGGTGCTCGGGGAGCGGGTCCGGTGAGCGGCGAACTGCCGGACGCGATCGGGCTGGAGGGGGCGCGCGAGGCGCTGGCGGCGGGGCGGGCGATCGTGCTGCCGCACCCCTGGCCGCTGCCCTACGGCGTGGTCGGCACCGATCCGCGCGCCGTCAACACGGCGAAGCGCCGGCCCGCCGCGCAGTCCGTGGCGTTCTGGGCGCACGGGCCCGACGGCCGCGCCGCGCTGGCCCCGGCGCTGGCCCTGGGCGCGGCCGAACTCGACCTGCTGGAACGGCTGCTGGTGGACGAGCTGCTGACCGTGCTGGTGCCGGTTCGGGCGGCCACCGGCTGGCTGGCGCCCGCGACGCTGGACGGCTGGGCGCTGGTCTTCGGCGGCCGCTGGCAGCCGCTCGACCCGCTGCTGGAGGAGTTCCCGGTGCTCTACGCCAGCAGCGCCAACCTGACCGGCCGGCCGCCGGTGGCCGACACCGAGGAGGCGCTGGCCGCCTTCCATCCCGCGACGCCGGTGCTGCACCTGGCCGAGCCGCCCGAACTGCGCGCCGAGCAGCGCCGCGCGGCCGGACGCCGCTCCACCACCACCGTGCGCCTGCACACCGGCGGGCACCTCACGCTGTACCGCCAGGGCGTGCAGGACGCGGCGCACCCGAGTCCGGAGGCGTACCTCCGGTACCTGGTACGGCGCTACCGGAGGGGGAGCTGATGCGGGCGTTCGAGGCGGTGAGGATCAGGGTCGGCGCGCTGGTGTTCTGCGGGGAGGAGCTGGCACTGCTGCGGCGGTCCCGGCCGGACGGGGACTTCTACAGCACGATCGGCGGCAACGTGGAGCCGGGGGAGGACCTGCGCGCGGCGCTCTGGCGGGAGCTGGACGAGGAGTTGGGGCTGGCGGCCGATCAGGTCGTGTGCCTGGAGCCGGAGTTGATCTGGGTGCAGGACGCGATGGTGCCGCGCCCCGGGCCGACCCCGCCGCCGCGCAAGCTGCACCTGCACTACCGGCTGCACGTCACACCCGCGGTGCGTGCCATGCTGGCGAGCGAGGAGTACGACCTGCTGCCCGACGGCACCCGCGACCTCGGGCGGATCGAGTGGATTCCCTACCGGCGCGCTGCTACTCTGCCGCTCTTCCCGCCGATCGGTCCCGCGCTCTCCGCGCTGGTGGGGCCGGACGCGCCCGCCGGACGGTGCGAGCTGGAGCCGGTCACGGAGCGCACCTACACCTGGCGCTGAGGGGCGCTATCGCGCCAACCGGCTCGCGGTTTCACGCCATTCGGAGGACCCACCTGCCACGCCCGCCCCACCCGTCTGCCTACGATGCAAGCCGGAGCAGAACGATCTTGTGGGGGAAATCATGCGAACGGCACGGGACATGACGAAGCATCAGCGCCGTTGGCCGGTGGCCGTGGCCGCCGCGGCGCTCACGGCGGCGACGGTCCTCACCGCCTCCGGCGGCGCCGCCGAGGCCGCCGCCACCCCGCCCGGCGGGCTGGCGGGCTTCAAGGACGGCTACGCGCCGAGCGACGGCCTGCGGATCCACTACGCGGTGGCGGGGCACGGCCCGGCGCTGGTGCTGCTGCACGGCTGGCCGGAGACCCTGCAGGCCTGGGGCGAGGTGGCGCCCGCGTTCACCAAGGACCACACCGTGATCGCCGTCGACCTGCGCGGCCTGGGCCGCTCGCAGGCCTCGGACAGCGACGCCCAGGGCACCTACACGGCGCTGACCATCGCCGCGGACGTGCACGCGGTGGTGGAGCAGCTGGGCTTCGGCGGCCAGCAGATCTCGGTGGCCGGCCATGACGTGGGCGGCGGTGTCGCGCTGGCCTACGCGGCGAAGTACCGCACGGAGGTGGGCCACCTGGCGATCCTGGAGGCCCCGCCGACCACCTGGTACCTGCAACTGGTGGCCGACAAGCCGAACTTCCTCTGGTGGGACTCCTTCATCAACGGCCAGAAGCCCGGCGTGCCGGAGCAGCTGGTGGCCGGCCGGGAGAAGACCTTCTACGGCTCGGTCTACAACGGCTCGGCCCCGGGCGGCGCCCCGAGCGCCAAGAGCCAGCAGGCCTACATCGCCGCCTACAGCCGCCCCGGCGCGACCCGCTCCGGGTTCGACTTCTTCCGCCAGCAGGACACCGGCGAGCGCGACGTCCAGAAGCTGCTGGACGACAACCTGCTGACCATGCCGGTGCTCGGCCTCGGCGGTCAGAACAGCATGGGCGCGGCGGTCGCCGACGACCTGGGGAACGTCGCCACCAACGTCACGCCGGCGGTGGTGCCGGGCGCCAACCACTGGGTGCTGGAGGAGAACCCGCAGTTCGTGGTGGACCGGATCCGGGAGCTGCTGGCGCGGTAGCGCGAGCCGACAACCGGGCACGGCCCGGAGCCGCTACTGGCGCGGCTTCGGGCCGTCCCCGTCCGGGCTACCCCGTGGCCCGGCGCCCGCGGCCCGGTTTGACCACGCTCAGCACGGTCGCGAGCAGGTAGAGCACCAGCGCGACGCAGGGGGCGATCACCAGGGTCCAGCCCGGGGCCCAGAGGGTGGCGAGGAGGGCGGTGTCGGCCGGGCTGCCGGGCCGGGCGCTGTCGGTGGCGGCCTGGTCCGCGCGGGGGAGCAGGGCCAGGACGGCGAGCAGCACCGAGGCGGCGCTGAGCAGGAACTTCGCGCCCACCCAGCGGTGCTTCAGCAGACCCCAGTGGCCGCCGTAGGTGAGGACCAGGCCGCTGAGGATCGCGGACAGGCCCAGCGGCAGCAGCAGGGTGTCGAGCAGCAGCCGGATGTCGAGGTAGCGGGCATGCCGGTCGGCCGGGTCGGCCGCGGCCGCGACACCCAGGACCAGCAGCACCAGGTCCTCGCCGAGCCAGGCGAGCGAGGTCACCAGGTGGGCGATGAGCGCGAGTTGGCGGCCCCGGCGGCTGAGCCGGAAGCGGCGTGCGGGGCGGGTCATCGGTCGGCCGCCGTGGTCGGCCGGCGGGCGGCCGCGAGCAGCCGGACGGCGGCGAGCAGGCGCCAGAGCGGTTCCACCCGGGTGACCGCCGGGATGGCGAGCGAGAGCAGCGGGACCAGCAGCAGCGGTGCGGCGACCGTGCCGAACCGGGCGGTCCAGCGCGGGCTCCGGTCGTCGGCGAGTGCCGCCCGGGAGCCGAACCAGAGCAGGCCGGCCAGACCGGCCAGGTGCACGGGACCGCCCAGCGCGAGGGTGAGCCGGGCGAGCAGCAGCAGGGTGCCGTCCCCGGCCGAGGAGGCCACGGCGGCCAGCGTGACCGAGAGGACGGCGGCCCCGGCGAAGGCCGCCGCCGCCAGCCGGCCGGCCGGGCGCGCCCGGCGGTCGGCGCTGTCGGCGAACATCAGCAGGCCCGTGGCGGCTGCCAGTTGGAGCAGCGCGGAGACCCAGACGGCCGTTCCGCTGGTGGAGTAGTAGAGCCGGAGCTGCGCGGCGTCCGCGGCCGGGAGGAAGAGCGTGTTCCGGGCCAGGGCGGCACCGGCCACCAGGCTCGCGATGAACCCGGCGACGAAGAGCGGCGCGCCGATCCGCGGGCCTCCAGGGATTCTGGTCATGGTGTACGGGCTCCCGAATGTTCAGCTGACGTGTCGTCACCAGCACACTCCGTCCGGCCCGTCCTGGCGTCCCACGGCGGGGGCGGACGCGACTACTCTCCGGGAAGTACCCGGCCGCTGGGGGTGCGCCCGTGTGCGCCTGTGTGACGAAACCGAGCGGTCTTGCGCTGTCCACGCGCGTTGACGCTACGATCTGCGGCAACCAGGTAGCCCAGAGTGGCGAGGGGGTCGCGCAGGTGGGTGTGACGACGATCAGAGGGACCGGACGGACGAGGCCGAGAGTGGTGCCGGCGGCCGAGATCCAGCTGGAGCAGCCGCCACCACGGCCCAGGGTCACGCTCCGCGCCGCGGTCCTGCGAGGTCTCACGCTGCTCGGCGCCCTCGGCTCGGCCGGCCTGGCCCTCGCACCCGGCGCACCGCCCGGGCTGCGGCTGACGGGGGCGGCCGCCCTGCTGCTCTCGCTGGCCGCCGCCGTCCACCAGCTCCGCCGCAGCCGTGCCGAGCGGCGCGAGTACCGGCGCCATCTGGCCATCGCCGAAAGGCGGTTGAGTCAGAGCGAAGAGCTGCAGCGGTCCGCCGCGCTCTTCCTCCACCCGGCCCCGGACCAGCTCTGGTCGCTGGTGGCCGAGCACCGGCTGTGGGAGCGCGCCCGCACCGACGAGGACTTCGGCTGCCTGCGGATCGGCACCGGGCGGCAGCGGCCCAGGGCCCGGCTGGTGCTGCCGCAGCTGCTGGCCGACCGGGTGGGCGCGCTGGACCGCCGCTGCCTCCGCGACCTGCGCCGACTGGCCGCCGAGCACGACGAGTTGGACGGGCTTCCGATCTCGCTCTCGCTGCGCGCCTACCCCAGGATCACCGTCGACGGCGATCCGGCCGAGGCCCGCGGACTGGTCCGTGCCCTGCTGGCCCAACTGGCCACCCACCACTCGCCGTCCGAGATGCTGCTGGCCGTGGTCGCCCCGCAGCAGTGGAGTTGGACCTGGGCCGAGTGGCTGCCGCACACCAGTCCGCCGGCCGGCGGTGGACCGGCCCTGATCCTCCCCGACTTCGACGCCCTGGAGCGCCGGCTGGCCGGCGAACTCGCCGACCGCCGCGAGTTCGACCGCAGCACCCCGGCGGACCGCGGCCGGCGCCAGCTGCTGGTGGTCGCCGACGGCGCCGCGCCGCCCGAGGACCCGGCCGGGCCCTGGCACGGCGGACTCAACGACGTCACTTTGCTGGAGATCGCCCCGCGCACCCCCGCACCCGTCCCGCCCGGCCTGCGGCTGACCGTCCGGGACGGCGGACTGCGGCTGCACTCCGGCGACTTCAGCCGCAGCGGCCGGGCCGACCGGCTGGAGGCCGAGCAGGCCGAGGCGCTGGCCCGCCGGCTGGCGCTGTTCCGGCCCGAGTCCGGCCCGTTCGGCGCCGGACCCGCCACCGCACCGGACTTCGCCGAACTGCTCGGCGCCGAGGAACTGCTGCGCGGCCCGCAGCCGCGGGAGCCCTGGCAACCCGGTCCGCCCGCCGACCGGTTACGGGTGCCGATCGGGACCACCGGGAGCGGGGAGCCGGTCCGGCTCGACCTCCGGGAGGCCGCGCTCGGCGGCACCGGCCTCTGCGTGGGCGCCGAGGGCTCCGGAAAGTCGGAGCTGTTGCTGACCCTGGTGGCGGCCCTCGCGCTCACCCACTCGCCCGAAGAGATCACCTTCGTGCTGGCCGACTTCACCGGCGGCGACACCTTCCTGCCGGTCGCCGGACTGCCGCACGTGGTCGGCCTGCTGAGCGGCCTGCCCGGGCAACTGCGCAAGCTGGAGCGGTTCCGCGAGGCGATCGACGGCGAACTCGACCGACGCCAGCAGCTGTTGCGGGAGGCCGGGAACCTGCGCTCGCACACCGACTACCAGCGGCGCCGCGAGCAGCAGCCCACCCTGCCGCCGCTTCCGGTGCTGCTGGTGGCCGCCGACGAGGTCGGCGAACTGCTCGCCGCCCGGCCCGAGATGCGCGCCGCCTTCGAACGGATCGCCAGGACCGGCCCGGCACTCGGAGTCCGCCTGCTGCTCACCGCCCGGCGGATGGCCGCCGGCGCACTGCGCGAGCTGGACCACCTGGTGGCCTACCGGATCGCCCTGCGCACCCGTACCCCCGCCGGCTCCCGCGCCGTGATCGGCACACCCGACGCCTACGACCTGCGCGGCGAGCCGGGCAGCGGCTACCTGCGGGTCGGCTCGGCGCTGCCGGTCCGGTTCCAGGCCGCCCACGCCGGCGCGCCCGACCGGGCCGCACCGGAGCGCACCGTGCTGGACCTGGTCGCCGCCCGGCTGAGCGGCCACCGCCCGGCGGCCCGCCGGATCCCGCTGCCGCCGCTGACCACCAGCTCCCTGGACGGACTGCTCGGACCGCTCAGCGCCACCCCGGAGCGCGGCCTGGCCCCGCTGGGCTGGAACGGGCCGGGCGCGCTCGCGGTGCCGGTCGCCCTGATGGACGACCCGCGCGGCCAGCGCCAGGAGGAGATGTGGCTGGACTTCGCCGGCCCCGGCGGCCACGCCCTGGTGGTCGGCGCGCCCGGCTCCGGCAAGACCACCCTGCTGCGCACCCTGACCACGGCGTTCGCGCTCACCCACACCCCCGCCGAGACCCGGTTCGGGCTGCTGGACTTCGACGGCGGCGGGCTGGCCGCACTGCGCGGACTCCCGCACGTCGGCGCGGTGGCCGCCCGCACCGACGCCGAGCAGGTCCGACGCACCGTCAGCGAGGTGCACGCGCTGCTCGACCGCCGGGCGGAGGCGTTCCGGACCCGAGCCATCGACGGCATCCGGGACTTCCGCGCCCGCCGC
This sequence comes from Kitasatospora sp. NPDC006697, assembly GCF_042869935.1. Classification (NCBI taxonomy): domain Bacteria; kingdom Bacillati; phylum Actinomycetota; class Actinomycetes; order Kitasatosporales; family Streptomycetaceae; genus Kitasatospora; species Kitasatospora sp. NPDC006697. Next base: position 74,392 of record NZ_JBIAGU010000029.1, on the reverse strand, counting down.
GCCGCCGGCCAACTGCCCGGCGAGCGGTCCGGCGACCACTTCCTGGTGATCGACGGCTGGCTGGGCTTCCAGCAGGAGCACCCCGAACTGGAGCCGCTGATCGAGGAGATCGCCCGGCGCGGCCTCGGCTACGGCGTGCACCTGGTGATCGCCGCGACCCGGTACGCGCACCTGCGGCCCGGCCTGCGGGAGTTGCTGTGCAACCGCACCGAACTGCGGCTGGCCGAGGCGGCCGAGTCGCAGGTGGACGCCGCGGCGGCGCTCTCCGTGCCGGCCAAGGCGCCGGGGCGCGGACTGAGCCGCGGCGGGCTGCACTTCCGGACCGCGCTGCCCCGGATCGACGGCTCGACCGGAACCGCCGACCTGGCCGCGGGCCTCGCCGACCTGGTCGGCCGCAGCGCCGCGGCCTGGGCGGCGACCGCCACCAGGCCGCCCCGGAGCGGCGCGGACTGACACGCCACCGGGCTGACCAGCCGTTAGGCGGCGTGCGATCATGTCCCGGAACGTCAGGTGGGTGGGAAAGCGGGGGCTCGTGTTCAATCTGCTGGTGTCGTTGACCGAGCCGCGGGCCTACCGCACCCTGATCGACGCGCTGAAGGTGGTGCCCGCCGGGACCCACGCGAACATCGTGGTCGCCCCCGGGCACTACCGCACCGAGTCCTACCGGTTCTGGGGCACGGCGACGATCACCGCACCGGGCGGGCGCGGCTCGGCGGTGATCGACTGCTCCGGCGAGTACAACCTGCAGATCGAGGGCCGCACCACCCTGCAGGGCCTGGTGCTGCGCAACTGGCACGACGGCGGCACGGCGCTCGGCGTGGTCGGCGGCTCGGCCGTGGTGGAGGACTGCGAGTTCATCAGCAAGTCCAACACCGCCGTCTGGGCCCGCAACGGCTCCGAGCTCTTCCTGCGCCGCAGCGTGGTGCGGGACGGCGCGATCGCCTACTCCGACTCCGGCGGCGTGATCGAGGGCTGCGCCGTGATCGGCTCCAAGGCCTGCGGCATCGCGCTGCGCGACGGCTCGCTGGTGAGCGTGCGCAACTGCCGGGTCAGCGGCTCCAAGGAGCACGGGATCTTCGTCACCACGCGGGCCAACCCGCTGATCGAGCAGTGCGAGGTGGACGGCGGCGAGCAGGCCGGCATCCTGGTCGGCAAGCACGCCCGCGCGGCGGTGCACGGCGGGGCGGTGCGCGACACCGTGCTGTGCGGGCTGGTGGTCCGGGACGAGGCGCAGGCCGAGGTGCGCGGACTGCGGATCGACGGGGCCAAGGTGGACGGCATCTGGTGCACCACGGGCGGCGTGCTGACGGCCGTGGACACCGCCGTGCGCAACTCGGCGCGGTACGGCGTCTCGATGGACGAGGGCGCCGCGATGACGCTCACCGGGGTCGAGATCGACGGGGCCGGGGACATCGGCCTGGTGGTCGGCGGCGGCCGGACCGTGGTGGAGCGGGGCGCCGTCCGGGCGGCCAAGGTCGGAGTCGGCTTCGGCGGCGACAGCGGCACGATGACGATGACGGGCACCCGGGTGACCGGGAACGCCGACGCGGGCGTGGTGATCAGCCCCGGCGGGTCGGCGCAGCTGCGCGACGTGGAGATCAGCGGGACCGACGGGCCCGGGCTGCTGATGGCGGCCGGGGCCCGGGCGGAGGTCCAGGGCCTGGTGTCGGCGGACAACCGGCTGCCGGACAGGACCGACGGATCGGTGGGGACCCCGGCAGCCGCCCCGGCCTCTGCACCGGTCGAGCCGAAGCAGCGGGAGGCCGGCCCGGCAGGCGGTTCGGTGGAGGCGCTGCTGGCCGAACTCGACGCCATGGTCGGCCTGGCCGAGGTGAAGCAGGAGATCGGCAAGCTGGTCAAGTTCCTCCGGGTGGCCGAGCAGCGCCGCCGCGCCGGGCTGCCGCAGGGCCCGGCGATCGGGCGGCACATGGTCTTCGCCGGCTCCCCGGGTACCGGGAAGACCACCGTGGCACGGGTGTTCGGGCGGCTGCTCGCCGACCTCGGCGTGGTCGCCGACGGCCACGTCACCGAGGTCTCCCGGGCCGACCTGGTCGGCAAGGTGCTCGGCGAGACCACCCAGAAGACCACCGCCGTCTTCCAACGGGCGCTCGGCGGCGTGCTCTTCGTCGACGAGGCGTACGCCCTGTCGCGCCGCTTCGGGGTCGGCACCGACTTCGGGCAGGAGGCGATCGACACCATGGTCAAGCTGATGGAGGACCACCGGGACGAGCTGGTGGTGGTCTTCGCCGGCTACTCGGCCGAGATGCGCGAGTTCCTGAACGCCAACCCCGGTCTGCAGTCCCGGATCTCCCGGACCGTCGAGTTCGAGGACTACACCCCCGACGAGCTGGTGCGGATCTTCGAACTGCTCGCCGACCAGTACGAGTTCACCCTCTCGGAGGGCACCCGGCAGGCGCTCGCCGGGCACTTCCGGCAGGCCCGGCGGGGATCGAACTTCGGCAACGGCCGGGAGGCCCGCCGGCTCTTCGAGGGCGCGCTACAGCAACAGGCCGAGCGGCTGGCCGAGTTGGACCGGATGCCGTCGGCCGAGGAGCTGCGGTCGCTGCTGCCGGAGGACCTGGAGGGCGTGGGGGACCGCGGCCTCGGCGCCCGGTTCGGCGACGCCAGGGACAACGCCCAGGTCGAGGCGGTGCTGGCCGAACTCTCCGGCATGATCGGGCTGTCCGGCATCAAGCAGCAGATCACCGACCTGATGGACCTGATCGTGATGACCCGGCGCCGCCGTGAGGCCGGCCTGCCGGCCGACCCGCTCCCCGGCCACCTGGTCTTCGCCGGCCCGCCCGGGACCGGCAAGACCACCGTCGCCCGGCTCTACGGCTCGCTGCTGGCGGCGCTGGGCGTGCTGGCCCGCGGGCAGGTGGTGGAGGTCTCCCGGGCCGCCCTGGTCGGCACCTTCACCGGGCAGACCGCGACCCTCACCGCCGCCTGCTTCGAACGGGCGCGCGGCGGCGTGCTGTTCATCGACGAGGCGTACACCCTGGTCCGTGCCTCGGGCTCCGGCGCGGACTACGGGCAGGAGGCGATCGACACCCTGGTGAAGCTGATGGAGGACCACCGCGACGAGGTCGTGGTGATCGCGGCCGGCTACACCGCCGAGATGGACAGCTTCCTGGCCGGCAACCCCGGACTGGCCTCGCGGTTCTCCTCCACCGTCGAGTTCCCCGAGTACGGCCCCGAGGAACTGGTGGAGATCCTGCTCGGCCTCGCCGAACAGGCCGGCTACCACCTCCCGGCCGACACGCTGGACGCCGTCCGCGCCCACCTCGCCGCCCGCGCCGAGGCCTACGCCCAGGGCAACGCCCGCGAGGTCCGCAAGCTGCTCGCCGCGATCCAGACCGCGCAGGCCCGCCGCCTGCGCGCCCAGGAGCGACAGGGGCGGGAGACGACGCGGGAGGACCTGCGGGAGTTCCGGCCGGAGGACGTGCTGGCGAGCTGACGGGGGCTCAGCCGGCTGGAGCTCGGGAGGCGAAGGCTCAGCCGGCTGCAGCTCAGCGCCGGCGGCGGGCGAATCCGAGCAGGACCGCGCCGACCGGGCCCAAGGCGCCGGCCGCGGTGAGCAGCGGCAGCGGGGGAGCGTCGGAGCCGGTCGCGGCGAGTTCGGGGCCAGGCGTGCGGCTGGGATGTGGCGATGCCGCGGAGCTCGGGAACGGGCTCGGGGTGGTACCGGCGCTCGGGCTCGGGCCGGAACTCGGGCTCCGCGTCGGGGAGGGCGCCGGGCTCGGCGTCGAGGACGGTGTCGGCGTCGGCGTGGTGAGGTCGCCGCATCGCAGGTCCGCGGTGAACGGGAAGTAGTGGATCTCCCCGGCGCTCACCGGCCCGCCCGGCCCGGTCAGCGGGCCCTGGACCAGCGAGCGGACGATGAGATCGCCTTCGGTGTTGCCGGGATCGCGGCACAGCGAGATCGTCATGCATCCCATATGTGCAGAAATCGGGCGGGAGTCAACGACTCGTCAGCAGGAGTCACCCTTCTGCCGCGCGGGCGGCGAGGGTGCCGAGACCGGCCAGCAGGCAGTCCAGGCCGAACTCGAACCGCTGCCCGGTGTCCGGGTGTTCGGCCTCGATCACGACCCGGGCGAAGTGCGGGTACTCGCCGCTCGCGACGATCTCGCGGAGGTACGGGCCCACCGAGGCCTGCCACTGCTGCTCGGTGAGGCCGGTGCGGCGCCGGGTGTCCTGCTCGGTCAGCTCGTCGGAGACCGCGCCCAGCACGTAGTGGTAGAGCGTCCGGATGGCGCTGTTGCCGAGGGTCGCGTCCGGGGTCAGCGCGGCGGCGGCGGCCAGCGCATGGTCCATCTGGCGCAGCGAGTTGGGGCCCAGCGAGGGCCGGGACATCATGATGCCGCCGAGCCAGCGGTGGCGCAGCAGGTCCTCGCGCAGGTGGCGGGCGACGGCGGCCAGGTCGGTGCGCCAGTCGCCGTCGAGCGGGTGCGGCGGACGCTCGCTGCGCACCGCGTCGACCATCAGGTCGAGCAGGTCGTCCCGGCCGGCCACGTAGCGGTAGAGCGAGGTGGTGCCGGTGCCCAGGTCGGTGGCGACCCGGCGCATCGAGAGCGCGTCCAGGCCCTCGGCGTCGGCGATCGCGACGGCGGCCGCCACGATCCGGTCGACCCCGGGTGCCTGCCGGCGCGGGGCGCGCTGCTCACGGGCCCAGACCAGCGGCGGGTTCGGCTGCTCGGACATCGCGGCATCTCCTCGGGGTCATTCCGGCTGGGCACATCCTATGCCAACGGTTACAGTGTTCCCATTAGCGGGAACGGTGTTCCCGTTCGAGTCTTCGACTGCGACCGAGGAGGCGTCATGCGGCATGTCCGGGTTCCGGTGCTGGTGGTGGGCGGGGGGACGGTCGGGCTGGCCGCCGGGGTCTTCCTGGGCCACCACGGGGTCGCGGCCCTGGTGGTGGAGCGCCAGGACGGGCCCTCGGTCCACCCGAGGGCGACCGGGATCGGTCCGCGGACCGTCGAGCTGCTGCACGAGGTGGGCCTGCTGGAGCGGGTGAACGCCGTCGCCATCGACGGCTCGGCGGGCAACCTGGGCCTGATCAAGGGCGACACCCTGGCCACCGCCCCGGCGCTCACCGGGCCGCCGCCGCCCGTTCCCGCCCGGACGGCGAGCCCCGACTCCCCGTGGGCCGCCACGCCCTGGTCACTGCGCGGCACCTGCCCGCAGAACCGGCTGGACGCGGTGCTGCTGCAGAGCGCCCGGGAGCGCGGGGCCACGGTGGCGTACGGGACGGAGCTGGTCTCCTTCCACCAGGACGAGGACGGCATCACCGCCCGGCTCGACGGCCCGGACGGCCCGTGCACGGTGCGGGCCGAGTACCTGATCGCCGCCGACGGCGTGCGCAGCCAGGTCCGCACGGCACTCGGCATCCCGACCGGCGGGGCGGGCGCGATCGGGACCCCGAAGGTCAACATCCTCTTCCGCGCCGACCTGAGCCCGTTCACCCGCGGCCGGCTCTTCCTCGGCTGCGAGACCGCCGGCCCCGACCGGTCCGCGATGCTGATGACGGTCGACGGCGAACACGACTGGGTGCTGCACGTCGGCTACGACCCCGAGGCGGGCGAGTCGGCCGCGGACTTCACCACCGAGCGCTGCGAGGAGCTGATCCGCGCGGCCGTCGGCGGGGAGGCCGGCGAGCTCGGCGCGGTCGAGGTGGTCAGCGTCCTGCCCTGGCGGGTGCGGGCCCAACTCGCCGACCGCCTCTCCTCGGGCCGGGCCTTCCTGGTCGGCGACGCCGCGCACGCCATCCCGCCGCTGGGCGCCTTCGGCATGAACACCGGCGTCGCCGACGCCCACAACCTGGCCTGGAAGCTGGCCCTGGTCCTGCGCGGCACGGCGGCGCCCGCACTGCTGGACAGCTACGACGCCGAACGGCGCCCGGTCGGCGCCCTCGCCGTCGACCAGGGCCGGCGCCGGCTCGACCACCCGGGCCTGCACTGGGACTTCAGCCCGGCCGGCGCGCCCGGCCGGGCCGCCGCCCAGCTGGTCAACGCCCCGGTGGTGCACCTCGGCTACCGCTACGGCGGCGCCGGCCTGCTGCCCTCCACGGAGGATCTGGTCCTCGACGGCTCGCCCGGCTCGCGGCTGCCCCACCTGTGGTGCGAGCAGGACGGCGTGCTCCGCTCGACGCTGGAGCTGGTCCGCTCACGCTTCACGGTCCTGGCCGGGCCGGCGGGCGCGGAGTGGCTGGCGGCCGCTGAGAAGCTGGGCGTGGACGGGCAGCTGGTCGACGCCCCGGACTGGCCCGCGACGGTCGGAACCGGGCGCGGCGGCGCGCTGCTGGTGCGGCCGGACGGCTTCGTGGCCTGGCGGGCAGGTGACGGAGCGTCGGACCCGGCGGGCGAGCTGGCGGAGGCGCTGGGGCGGTCGCTGGGGCGTTGAGTTCCGCGGCCCACCCGGCGAGTCGCCCAGGGCCGCCGTGCCGAGGCCGCCGAGAGCGGTCGCGAAGAGGCCCGGGAGGAGCAGCCAAGTCCAAGCGCTGGAACGGGTGTTGCGCAGGGGGCCGCCCGGTGGCCGCCGACGGGTGCGTGCTCCTACCCGTTCCCCCGCCCAGGCGGTCAGGACCGATTCACAGCCCCCGGATCTCCCGGCTGCCCAAGGTCAGCCCCGCCGACGCGACCATGGTCGCGCCGGTGACCACGAAGACGATCGGGGTGCCGAACGCCGAGACCGCCGCGCCCACGGCGATCACCGAGAGCGGGAAGACGCAGAGCGCGCAGAAGGTGAGCGCTCCCATCACCCGGGCGAGGAGTTCGGGCGGGGTGCGGTGCTGGATGCCGGTCAGCAGCAGCACGCCGTTGACGGTGCTCGCGGCGCCCGCGATCGCCAGCATCGTCAAGGCGCCCGGCAGGCCGGCGAACGGGACCAGGGCGACCGCCGTGCCCATCGCCAGGGCTGCCACGCCCGCCGCCGGGCCGCGGCGGCGCAGGCCGGTGAGGGCGCCCGCGAGCAGGCCGCCGATCAGGCAGCCGCCGGTGAAGGCGGCGAGCAGGGCGCCGAAGCCGACCGCGCCGGCGGCGAAGTCGCCGGTGGCCAGGGCGGGCAGGCCCACCCGGGTCATGCCGCCGAGGGTGAGGCGGAGACCACCAGGCTCAGCCGCTCGGTGCCGCCGCCGAAGGCGTACACCAGCAGCGGCAGGCTGACGGCCTGGAAGGCGTTGCCGAACTCGGAGGCGGCCTGCCCGAGGAGCAGCAGGCGGAAGCCCCGGGTGCGCAGCGGCCGCAGGCTGAGCCGGGGGCGCGGGCGCCGCCGCGGCTCCGCGACCAGTTGGTCGGTCACGCGGCCTCCCGGTCAGACGAGGGTGGAGGGGAACGGCCAGCGGCGCACCCCCATCGGCAACCACCAGGCCAGGCCGCCCTGTTCGGTGATCAGCCCGGCCTCGGTGAAGTCCCGCCGGACCCCGGCCGGCAGCTGCTCGGCGGGGGTGCCGTCGAGCAGCGCGGGCAGCTGCTCCAGCTGGCCGGGCTCGTCGATGGTGTACAACTCCAGGGCGCCGGAACGCCGGTCGCGCACCTCCACGAAGCCGGGGCCGCGCCGGAAGAGGCACTTGCCGGGGAAGTAGCCGCCACGCCAGCGCGCCAGTGCCTCGGAGCCCGCGCCGATCAGCCGCTCCGGCGGGTAGAAGTGGTGGTAGCGGCCGTCCGCCGCGCCGCAGCCGTCCGGGCAGCTCCCCGTCCAACGCACCGCCAGTCCTTGGCCGGTGGCCTCCCGGACCAGCAGCAGCGCGGCCACCGAGGCGGCCGGGGCGTCGGCGCAGAGCAGCACCGGCTCCGGCAGCCGCAGGCACCGCACCCCCTCGCGGTGCCACCGGGTGACGGCCTCCCGGGCCGGCCCGTCCAGGGTGCGCGGGCCGAGCGCGATCCCGGGCAGCCGCTGCACGGACGGCTCGTAGTCGAGCCACAGCTCGGCCTCAACCGGCATGGACGGCCTCCGCAGGCTTCCCGTGCCTCCCAGGCTTCCCGTGCCTCCCATGCTCCCCGTGCTCTCCGTACTCCTCGTGCTCCCCGTGACGGTGCGCCACCCGCATCAGCACCTGGTTGTCCGACTCCACCGCCACCTGCAGCCAGCGCTCGCCGTCGTGGAAGAGCAGCCCCAGCCCGTCCCAGCACCGCAGCAGCGGTTCGACGGCGGCGGCGCCGCCGGGGAGCCGGGCGGCCAGGGTGGCGGGGGAGCGCGGCTGGTCCAGCAGGCGGAACAGCGCCAGCTCCACCGGGCCGGTCAGCTCCAGCACCCGCCAGTCGTAGCCGGGGCGGGAGTTGGCGATGACGATCCGCTCGCCGCCGTCCCGGTAGTCGAGCCGGCTGACCGGGAACGCGGCCCGCCAGTCGTCGCCCGCCGCGGTCAGCAGGCCGGCCAGGCCCTCGTCGATGCCGCGCGGCGGCGCGCTGAAGATGTAGGCCAGATCGGCGAGTTCGTCTTCCGGCAGCCGGTAGGTGGCCCGGTACTGGTAGGCCGGGCGGAGCAGGTCGAAGCCCAGCTCCGGCCGGTCGAAGTAGGGGCTGAACCGCTCGATGGCGATCCGGCCGGTCCCGCTCGGCGGGTCCAGGTGGTGCAGGGCGGGCAGCCGGCGCAGCACCTGGTGGTAGTCATCCGGCCGCTCGCCGGGGAAGCCGTAGAGGTGGTTCCAGGTCACCGAGACGCCGGCGCTCTGCGCATCCCGCAGGGCGCGGACGTTCTGGCAGCCCGTCACCCCCTTGTCCATGATCCGCAGTACCCTGCTGCTCAGGCTCTCGATGCCGGGCTGCACCTGCACCGCGCCCGCCTCGCCCAGCAGTTGGAACTGCTCGCGGCGCAGGTTCGCCTTGATCTCGAAGTGCAGCCGCAGGTCCACCGGCAGCTCGGAGAGCGGGCGCAGCACGCTCTCGAAGTAGCCCATGTCGAGGATGTTGTCGACCACGTAGACGTCCAGCAGCCGGTGGCGTTCGGTCAGTGAGAGCACCTCGTGCAGGAAGTCCTCGGGCCGCTTGGAGCGGAACTCCATGGCGGAGCCGTTGAGTCCGCAGAAGGTGCAGTGGTGCTTGGCGCCCCACCAGCAGCCGCGGGAGCCCTCCAGCACCAGCTTGGGCTCGACCCAGCGCGCCGCCACCGAGGCGTCCAGCCGTTCGAAGAAGCCGTCGTAGCGCGGTGCGGGGATCGCGGAGGGCGGCAGCGGCCGGGCCGCCATCGGGTTGGCGTGCGAGCGGCCCTCGCCGTCGCGCCAGCAGAGGCCGGGCACGCCGGGGAAGCCGGGGGAGTCCGCCGCCAGCAGCTCCAGCAGGGCGGGGAAGGCGAGTTCGCCCTCGCCGCGGACCACGAAGTCCAGAAACGGGAAGTTGCGGTGCAGCGCGGCGCCCTGCGGACCGTCGCAGTTGGCGCCGCCGAGCACGGTCCGCACGCCCGGGGCGAGCCGTCGGAGCAGCCGCGCGGCGGCCAGGCTGGCCGCGTTCTGCTGGAAGGTGGAGCTGAAGCCGACCAGGTCGGGCGGGTCCGCGGCGATCGACTCGACCAGCCGGGCGGTGAACTCCGGTGCGCCGGCCCGGGTGGCCAGGGCCAGCCGGGTCTCCTGCCCGGTGGCGCCGTTGGCGGCGAGGAAGCGCAGGAACTCCCCGGGGTCGGCGTCCTCCGCCTCGTGGAGCGCGCCCGCGAAGGCCCAGTCCCCGGCGCCCTGGAAGTAGGAGCGGTCGGAGAAGTAGGTGTAGTCGGCGGCGCCGAAGCCGCTCCGCTCGGCCGCCCAGTCGGCGTACTCCAGGTTGGCGTAGCGCACCTCGACCTGGTGGCCGGCCCGCTCGGCGACGGCGCGCAGGATACCGAGCGCCAGGGAGGGCAGGTCGAGCGCGCCCCACGGCATCTGCAGCAGCAGGATTCGCATGGTTCCGCTTCCGTCGTCGTGGAGCCGCCCCGGGCCGCGCGGTGCGGTCCGGGGCGGCCGGCGGTCACTCGCCCCGGGCGGCCGGGACGGGCTCGACCAGGCGGCTCGGGACGGTGACGGCCTGCGGCACGGTGACGGCTTGCGGCACGGTGACCAGGCGGTCGGTCCCCGGCGCGCTGATCGGATGGTTCTGAACGGTGCGGCGCTTCATGCGGGTTCACCTCGGATCTCGGTGGGCGGGCAGTGGCCGGCCTGTGACACATGATATGTGACATGTCACCAGAACCCTGCAGTGGGCCGACGGCGATCGCCACCGACTGTATGCGCTCCGCACGGACGGGTGGACGCGCGGAGGACAGTTGGCCGGAAATCGCCGCCGGCCGACCGGGCGGCCGGCGTCAGGCCCCCGGCAGCAGGAAGGCCAGGAACCGGATCCGCACCGCGCACCAGATCGCCACGATGATCGCCAGGTCCACGCTGGTGTTGAACCAGAACCCGTGCGGCCCGAAGGCCAGCGGGATCAGGAAGATCACCAGGCTCTGCGCCACGTAGACGTAGAGCGAGTTCCGGCCCAGCGGCAGCAGCACCCACCCGATGGTCCGCGCCAGCGGCCGCTCGAAGTGCCGGATCAGCAGGTAGGTGCCGGCCGCGCTGATCGCGGCCAGCACCGGCCGCAGCAGCCCGAGCCGGTTGTCCTGGAAGAGCTCGTTGTAGACCGGCCCGCTGGTCAGCTCCGGGTGGTACAGCAGCACCGTGCCCGCCGCGTAGATCACCACCGCGGCGATGACCAGCGCCACCCGGGCGCCGCGCCGGGTGATCGGGGGGAGCCGGCCGGCCAGCCGCCGCAGGTCGTCCCAGTGGTAGCCGGCCGCCATGCCCAGGAAGAAGTAGATGCCCCACTGCAGGAACGGGCTGAGGAACCCGGTGTCGGTCCGTGAGGGAAGGACGAACCCGGCGTACGCCAGCAGCACGATCACCGCCGCGAGCCGCCGCGAGAGCAGCCAGATCGCCACCGGCACCAACAGGAACATCGGCACGTAGAAGGTCAGGAAGTCGGCCCAGCCGTAGGTGTACCGAAGGGTCGCCGCCTGCCCGAGCACCCCCAGCGGCGAGGAGCCGCTGTTCAGCCCGGCCTTGACGTCGGTGTGCCCGTGCGCCGTGGCCACCCGGCCGATCCCGGTGTAGAGCAGGGTCAGGGCGACCGCGACCAGGTAGAGCTGGCCGGCCCGCCTCCAGGAGTTGCGCGCCATCCGGGCCGCGCCGTGCCGCTCCAGGTCGCGCCGGCGCAGCATGCCGACCAGCAGTCCGGAGATCATGAAGAAGTTCTCGGCCTCGGAGACCAGCAGCGAGCCCCGCCCGTCGACGTCCCCCAGCAGCGAGGGCAGGTAGTCCAGGTGGACCGCCGCCAGGATCGCCACGTAGTAGCCGCGCATCAGGTCGAGCGCGACCACCCGCCGGCGTCTCGGCGCGGCCGTCCCGGCGACCGCTTCGCAGGGGCGGGCGGTCCGGCTCGGCGCCGGGAGGTCAAGGGGCGTCGTCATGGGACCAGTCCCCCATGCGGATCTTTGACGACCATGAGAACGGCCTTACCGTGGCTTGAGGCTCGGTCCAGCGGCGAGCCGCCGTGAACCACGTCACTGCCCGGACCCCTGCGCCGGACGGGTCCCGGACGTGTAGGTTCCTGCGCCCAAGGGGAAAGACAGAGCCCCCGTTCCGCAGTTCCCCGGAGTTCCACGCACACCCCCCGCACCGCAGATCCCCCGTCAACTGCTCCCGTGACGAAGAGAGAGCCAGGAGAGATGTCTGCAGACGGCTCCACGCACCACCCCCCGCAGGTCGTCGGCGTGGTCACCGAATCGGCCCCCGGCGAGACCAGGGTCGCGGCCACCCCGTCGACCGTGCGCGGCCTGCTCGCGCTCGGCTACCAGGTCGTGGTCGAGTCCGGGGCCGGCACGGCCTCCGGGTTCACCGACGAGGCGTACACCGAGGCCGGTGCCCGGATCGGCGACGCCTGGTCCGCCGACACCGTGATCAAGGTCAACGCCCCGTCGGACCCGGAGATCGCCCGGCTGGGTGACGGCGCCACCGTGATCGGCCTGCTCGCCCCCGCCCAGCGCCCCGACCTGCTGGCGGAGCTGTCGACCCGGTCGCTCACCGCCCTGGCGCTGGACGCGGTGCCCCGGATCTCCCGCGCGCAGTCGATGGACGTGCTCAGCTCGATGGCCAACATCGCCGGCTACCGGGCCGTGATCGAGGCCGCCCACGTCTTCGGACGGTTCTTCACCGGCCAGGTCACCGCCGCCGGCAAGGTGCCCCCGGCCAAGGTCCTGGTGGCCGGCGCCGGCGTGGCGGGACTGGCCGCGATCGGCGCCGCCAGCAGCCTGGGCGCGATCGTCCGGGCCACCGACCCGCGCCCCGAGGTGGCCGACCAGGTCCGCTCGCTGGGCGGCGAGTACCTGCCGGTGGACGTGGCCCAGGAGGCCAGCACCGACGGCTACGCCAAGGCCACCTCGGCCGACTACGACCGGGCCGCCGCCGAGCTCTACCACGCGCAGGCCGCCGACGTGGACATCGTGGTCACCACCGCGCTGATCCCCGGCCGCCCGGCGCCGCGGCTGCTCACCGCCGAGGACGTGGCGGTGATGAAGCCCGGCAGCGTGATCGTCGACATGGCCGCCGCGATGGGCGGCAACGTCGAGGGCACCGTGGCCGGCCGGGCCGTGGTCACCGACAACGGCGTCACCATCATCGGCTACACCGACCTGGCCGCCCGGCTGCCCGCCCAGGCCTCCCAGCTCTTCGGCACCAACCTGGTGAACCTGCTCAAGCTGCTCACCCCCGGCAAGGACGGGCAGCTGGTGCTGGACTTCGAGGACGTGGTGCAGCGCGCCGTCACCGTGGTGCGGGACGGCGAGACGACCTGGCCGCCACCCCCCGTCGCCGTCTCCGCGGCTCCCGGCGCGCCCGCCGCGCAGCCCGTGGCCGCGGCCGCCGCCGAGCCGGCCAAGCCGAAGCTGACGCCTGCCGCCCGGTTCGGCCTGATCGGCGCCGGGATGCTCGCCATGTTCGCCGTGGTCGGCTTCGCCCCGGCCCAACTCGCCGAGAACTTCACGGTCTTCGCGCTCGCCGTGGTGATCGGCTACTACGTGATCGGCAAGGTGCACCACGCGCTGCACACCCCGCTGATGTCGGTGACCAACGCGATCTCCGGGATCGTGGTGATCGGCGCCCTGCTGCAGATCGGGCACGAGAGCGCGCTGGTCACGGTGCTCGCCTTCGTGGCGATCCTGCTGACCAGCGTGAACATCTTCGGTGGCTTCGCCGTCACCCGCCGGATGCTCTCGATGTTCTCGACCTCCCCCGAAAGGCGCTGAGCCCGATGACTGCCATCACGGCCTCGCACGCCGCTGACCTGGTCGCGGCCCTGCTCTTCATCCTCAGCCTGGCGGGGCTCTCGCAGCACCGCACCTCCCGGGCCGGCGTGGTCTACGGCATCGCCGGCATGGCCATCGCGCTGGTCGCCACCATCGTGCTCGCCGCCCGGACCGTCCCGGCCGGTGACGTGCTGCTGATCCTGCTGGCGATGCTGCTCGGCGGCGTGATCGGCCTCTGGCGGGCCCGCCGGGTCGAGATGACCCAGATGCCCGAGCTGATCGCGGTGCTGCACAGCTTCGTCGGCCTGGCCGCCGTCCTGGTCGGCTGGAACAGCTACCTGGAGGTCGAGCGGCACGGCTCCGCGCAGACCGCTGTGGTCGCCGACCTGCTGCGGATCCACCACGCCGAGGTGTTCATCGGCATCTTCATCGGCGCCGTCACCTTCACCGGCTCGATCGTCGCCTTCCTCAAGCTCTCCGCGCGGATCAACTCCCGCCCGCTGACGATGCCCGGCAAGAACGCGCTCAACCTCGGCGCGCTGGCCGCCTTCCTGGTGCTCACCATCTGGTTCACCGTCAGCCCGGACCCGGGCCTGATGATCGCCGTCACCGTGCTGGCCCTGGCGCTCGGCTGGCACCTGGTCGCCTCGATCGGCGGCGGCGACATGCCGGTCGTGGTCTCCATGCTCAACAGCTACTCCGGCTGGGCCGCGGCCGCCGCCGGGTTCCTGCTCGACAACAACCTGCTGATCGTCACCGGGGCGCTGGTCGGCTCCTCCGGCGCCTACCTCTCCTACATCATGTGCAAGGCGATGAACCGCTCCTTCCTCTCGGTGATCGCCGGCGGCTTCGGCATCGAGGCGCCCACCGGCGGCGAGGAGGAGCAGGGCGAGCACCGCGAGATCCGGGCCCAGGAGGTGGCCGAACTGCTGGCCGCCGCCGACTCCGTGGTGATCACCCCGGGCTACGGCATGGCGGTGGCCCAGGCCCAGCACCCGGTGGCCGAGCTGACCCGGCGGCTGCGCGAGAGCGGCGTGAACGTGCGGTTCGGTGTGCACCCGGTGGCCGGGCGGCTGCCCGGTCACATGAACGTGCTGCTGGCCGAGGCCAAGGTGCCGTACGACATCGTGCTGGAGATGGACGAGATCAACGACGACCTCGCCGACACCACGGTGGTGCTGGTGATCGGCGCCAACGACACCGTCAACCCGGCCGCCATGGACGACCCGGGCAGCCCGATCGCCGGCATGCCGGTGCTGCGGGTCTGGGAGGCCGGGCAGGTGGTGGTCTTCAAGCGCTCGATGGCCTCCGGCTACGCGGGCGTGCAGAACCCGCTCTTCTTCCGGGAGAACAGCAGCATGCTGTTCGGCGACGCGAAGCAGAGCGTGGAGGCGATCCTCCAGGCGCTGCCCGCCGAGCGCGCCGTCGCCCGGGCCTCGGTGTAGCGGGGGCGGGGCCGGCATGGCCCGGGTCGGCGGCGGGGGAGCCGGCGGCCCGGGCCGGCGCGGTGGTCGCACTGCCGGGTACCGGTCAGCCCGTGCCGCCGAAGCGGCGCCGGCCGAGCACCACCGCGGCGGTCAGCGGCACCGTCGCCGCGGCGGCCAGGCCGAAGACCGGTCCGAACCGGCCGTGTTCGGCCGCGCCGCCGCCGAGCAGGGAGCCGAGCGCGCTGCCGACGAAGAGCGCGGCCACGTAGCAGGAGACCGCCGTGCCGCGGGCCGCAGGCACCACGGAGGTGGCCCAGGCCTGCAGCGTGGTGTGCAGGAACGCCCAGCCCGCGCCCAGCAGCACGGCCACCAGCGCGTAGGTCCAGACCCCGGGCGCGAGGGCGGCGGCCGCGTAGCCGACGGCCGCGAAACCGCCGCCGATCGCCGCCAGCCCGTGCGGCGGTATCCGCCCGGTGAGCGCCTTCACGGCCCGGGTGAAGAGCAGCGTCCCGGCGCCGTACAGGGCGGTGACCGCGCCGGCCGCCGCCGCGGACAGCCCCCGGTGCTGCAGCGCCGGGGCGACGAAGGTCAGGCCGCCGAGCAGCACCGCGCCCTCGACCAGGCCCAGCACGGCCACCAGGTGGGCGTACGGCGCCCGCAGCACCGCGCCGAGCTGCGCGCTCAGCCGGCCGGCCGGCGGCCGGGCCGGTTCGGCGGTGCCGCGCAGCCCGAGCAGCGCGACCAGGGCCGCCAGCGCCGGGCCCGCGAACACCAGCCGCCAGCTCAGCCAGTGCGCCACCAGACCGGCGAACAGGGCGGCGAGCCCGCTGCCGAGCCCGAGCGCGGCCATCAGGTCGGCGAGCGCGGACTGCCGGCGGGCGGGCGCCACCGCGTCGCCGACGAAGCTCAGCGAGGACGGCACCACGGCGCCGAAGGCGAACCCGGCGGTGACCCGCAGCGCCAACAGCGAGTCCGGGTCCGGCGCCAGGGCGGACGCCAGCCCGGCGAGCGCCGCCAGCAGCAGCGCGGCCCGCACCACCCGCAGCCGGCCGATCCGGTCGGACAGCACGCCCCAGAACGGCTGCGACAGGCCGTAGGCGAGGGCGTAGCCGCCGGCCAGCGCCACCGTGGCGGCGAGGGGGACGTGCAGCGCGGCGGCCACCGTCAGCAGGATCGGGCCGACGGCGAACCGGTCGAAGTTGGCGGTGAAGGCGGCGGTGATCAGCGGCAGCGGCACCCGGCTCTCCGGAGGGGCGGTCGGTGCGAGGGTCTGAGCTTGCGTCATGCCGTCCATCGTCGGCCCGCCGCGGGCGCGTTCCGGCGGCCAGCCGCTCACTGATCATCCGGGGAGCGGAAGTAATAGTCTGGGCCGTCATGGACGACCGTGAAGCAGGGCGCCGCGCGATGCTCGGCGCGTTCCTGCGCTCGCGCCGGGAGCGGCTGAGGCCCGAGGAGTTCGGCCTGGCCGCCGGACCCCGGCGGCGCACGCCCGGGCTGCGCCGGGAGGAGGTGGCGCTGCTCTCGGGCGTCAGCCTGTCCTGGTACTCCTGGCTGGAGCAGGGGCGCCCGATCGGCGCCTCCCGGCAGGTGCTCGACGCGCTGGCCGGCACCCTGCGGCTGACCGGGGCCGAGCGCCGCCACGTCTTCGACCTGGCCGGGGAGGCCGACTCCGGACCGCCGTCGGCCGCCGACGGCTGCCCCGCGGTCGGCGACCACCTGCGGGCCACGGTCGCCGCGCTGGCGCCCAACCCGGCCTGCCTGCTGGACCGGCACTGGGACATCCTGGCCCACAACGAGGCGGAGTCGCGGCTCTTCGGCGGGCTGGACGAACTGCCGCCGCATCAGCGGAACATGGTCTGGCTCTACTTCGGGCGGCCCTCGACGCGGTCGATGCTGAAGGACTGGGAGGGCGAGTCCCGGGCGGTGCTGGCCCAGTTCCGGGCCTCGGCGGACCGGCACCCGCACGACCCGCGGTTCGCCGAGATCCTCGCGCAGCTCTGCGGCGCCGACCCCGGGTTCCGGGCGCGCTGGGAGCGGCACGACGTGGGCGGGTTCATGCCCGCGCTGAAGCGGTTCGACCATCCGGTGCTCGGCCTGCTGACGTTCCGGCAGACGAAGCTGATCGCGGCCGAGGACCCCGATCTGCACCTGGTGGTGCGGCATCCGGCGGATCCCGCGACCGGGCGGGCGCTCGGCGAGGCCCGGCCGGGGTGACCGGGCGCGGATAATGGCCGGTGGCGCGGGCCGGCCGGTCCGCGGCGGTGGTCGAGGGAGAGGTGCAGGCGGATGGGCTTGGAGGCGGGCCGGCGGGTCAGGCTGACCGGGGACCTGGGGATCGCGGAGGCGGTCGCGGCGCCGGGCCCGGGGGAGCCGGCGGCCGTGGTCGGGTTCCTCTCGCTCGGGGCCGGGCTGGAGGGCACCGTCGAACGGGTGGACGGGGAGCTGCCGGAGAGCGAGGCGGTCCGCGAGTACCAGCGGCGCAAGGCGCTGCTCGACGACTACGGGCACACCATGCCGGAGGCGAGCCGGGCCCGGCTGGCGGCGGAGGTCGCCGAGCTGGAGCCGGAGTGGGCCGCACACCGGGAGCGTGGCCGGCGGGTGACCGTCAGGGTGCGGCTGGACAACGGTCTCGTACTGGACGGCGCGCACCAGGACATTCTCGCGGCGCTCTGACAACTGCCGCCTGATCTGCCACAACAGCTGCCCTGGGCACGGGAGTTGTGGGGATCTCGTCGAGGGTTGTCAGGTTTCCCGACATTCGCCCGCGGGGGGAACAACGGTCTGGGTGTTCACGTTCTGGACATGTCAGGCCGCCGCCGTACCCCGGTGGTGGAGGAACTCGGCGCGCAGCCCACCCGGCGGATCGACCGACCTCGGCAGTCCGGGCTGCTCGCCGACCGGTGGATGGCGGGGGAATGGCAGAAGCGATCTATGCGATCAGTCCGGGGCAGATGAGCCGTCTGCTGAACGACTGGCAGTGCGCCGGGCCCGCGTACGCCGCGCTGGCCCGGCGGGTGCGCCAGCTGATCCGCGAGGGCCAGTTGGTGCCCGAGACCCGGATACCCCCCGAGCGCACCCTGGCCGAACAGCTCGGGGTCAGCCGCACCACCGTCACCAAGGCCTACGACCTGCTGCGCTCCGACGGGCACCTGCACAGCGTGCGGGGCTTCGGCACCGTCATCGCGCCGCCGGAGCAGGGCACTTCGGGCCCACCGGGGCAGCCGGGCCGGCCGGCCGGCGCTGCTGCCCGGCTGAGCCGCTGGCGGGCCGACTTCACCGTGCCCACCCTGCCGACGCCCGAACCGGTGGTGGAACGGGCCGTGCTGGCCTGCGCCGCCGAGATCGCCCGCTCGCTCGCGGCCGTCGAGACCGACCCGCGCGGCCTGCCCGAACTGCGCAAGGCGCTCGCCGACCGCTACACCGCGCGCGGTCTGCCGACCTCGCCCAGCCAGCTCTTCCTCACCCAGGGCACCCGGCACGCCTGGCAGTTGCTGCTGAAGGTGCGGGCCAGGGCCGCCGCGCCGGTGCTGCTGGAGGCCCCGACCAGCCCGCAGCTGATCGACGCGGTCCGGCTCTTCGGCGCCCGGCTCTGCCCTGTCCCGCTCACCCCGGAGGGCTGGCAGGTCGACCTGATCGCCGCCGCGCTGAAACAGGTCCGCCCGGCGCTGGCCTTCCTCACCCCCGACTTCCAGGACCCGACCGGCCGGTTGATGCCCGAGCAGGACCGCTGCCGGCTGGTCGAGGCGGCGCAGAGGTCCGGCACGCTGCTGGTCGCCGACGAGAGCGCCGCCGAACTCTGGCTGGACGAGCAGCGCCTGGAACCCTCGATGGCCGCGCACGACCCGCTGGACACCGTCGCGCTGATCGGCTCCAGCAGTTCGGCGCTGGGCTGCGGGCTGCCGGTCGGCTGGATCCGGGCGATGCCCGCGATCGTCAACCGGCTGGCCCTGAGCAGCACCGCGCAGGGCTCCCGCAGCGCCGTCTCCGACCAGGTGATCGCCGCCCGACTGCTGGACCGGGTCCCGGAGTTGCTGGCCGAGCAGCGCGGCCTGCTGGCCCGCCGCCGGGACCTGCTGGCCGCCGAGCTGCGGAGCACCCTGCCGCACTGGCGGTTCGCCCTGCCAGCCGGCGGCACCGCCCTCTGGGTGGACCTCGGCGCGCCGATCAGCACCCGGCTGGCCGCCGCCGGCGAGCGGCACGGCCTGCGGCTGCTGCCCGGCCCGCGGTTCGGCGGGGGCGGCAGCTACGACAGCCACCTGCGGCTGCCGTACACCGCCGCCGAGCGGACCCTGCGCGAGGGCGTGCGGCTGCTGGCCCGCGCCCACGAGGAGGCCACCGCCGGCCGCGACCTCAAAGAGCTGTTCTAGCCCAGGCCAAGAGCAGGGAGCAGACCAAGAGTTCGGGATTGGCTCTTTTCCTGGCTCCGGATAATCGACCATGATGGTTCCGGAACACGGAAAGGCCCGCGTTTCCGGCCGAAGCATCCCACCCGATGCGGTCCTCGCCGGAAGCGATGTGCGACATCCCCGAAAACCTTCCCGAGAAGGGCAGTTCCCCACCCATGGAAAAGCTCGACCGCGACCGCCTCGAAACCCTCGCCGCCGAACTCCTGGAGAAGCAGTTCCAGCGCGTCCCCAAGCTGCGCGAGCTGCACAAGGGCGAATGGATCGACCGCGACTACTACGTGCGCCACATCACCGAGACGGTGCTGCGGATCCGCCTGAACAACGAGGTCGACAGCTACGCGCTCTACAAGGTCGGCTCGCAGGACGACGCGCTGGCCGCAAAGCTCGCCAAGTACCTGGCCGAGGAATTCGGCCACGAGAACATGTTCGTCCGCGACCTGGAGAAGTTCGGCCTCACCATCGACGAGCTGAACGCCACCCCGGTCTTCCCGTCCACCGCCAAACTGATGGGCTACCTCCGCCTGGAGGCCGACCGCAGCGGCCCGGCCCCCACCACCATCTGGGACTGGTTCGTGGAGTGGTACTCCGACCAGTACAACCCGGTCATCACCGACAAGGCCGCCTCCGAGTTCGGGAAGGAGTACGTGCACGGCACCCAGGCGCACATCGCCTTCGACGAGTCGCACGACCACGACGAGCTGATGTTCCGCACCGTCTCCCGCGCGGTGGAGAAGTTCAGCAGCCCCGAGCAGGCCGAGGTCTACCTGACCGTCTTCATCGACCTGATCGGCGACTACTTCGCCGAGCTCTACGAGTCGACCGTCGGCGCCCGGCCCGAGCCGGTCGCCGCGGCCAGCTGACATGACGGGCCTCCGCGACGCACCGGCCGGCCGGGTGCTCTGCATCGAGCCGATGTCCTCCGGGGCAGCACTGCTCGGCGCCGCACACGACCTGGGCCTGGAGACGGTGGTGCTGTCGTACGACGGCGACGACCGCCGGCTCGCCGACCGGGTGCGGCAGGACACCGACACCCTGGTGGTGCTCGACACCAACGACGAGGCCGCGCTCACCGCGGCCGCCGTCCGGCTGCACCGGGAGCGGGAGTTCGCCGGCGTGCTGCCGGGCTTCGAGTTCTACGTGCCGGTGGCCGCCCGGATCGCCGCCGAGCTCGGCCTGCCGGGCCTGGCGGCGGACTCGGTCGCGGAGGTCCGTGACAAGGCGCTGATGCGCCGTCGGATCGAGGCCGCCGGGCTGCGCGTACCGCGCTATGCCACGGCGGCCTCGGCCACCGAACTCGACGCCGCGGCCGAGGCGGTGGGCTTCCCCTGCGTGCTGAAGCCGACCGACTCGGCGGGCAGCGTACACGTCAGCCGGGTCGACACGCCGGAACGGTTGCGCGCCGCCTACCAAAGCCTGACGATGGATCAGCGACTGGACCTGGGGCGGAGATTGGACGGACGGGTGCTGCTGGAGGAGTACCTGGACGGCCCCGAGGTGTCGGTCGAGGGCTGCGTGGCGAACGACGGGCAGGTGTTCATCGCCGCCGTCACCCGCAAACTCCTCGGCGCCGAACCGCACTTCGTCGAGCTCGGGCACGTGGTGCAGGCCGAGCTGAGCCCGGCCGAGCGCCGGGCCGTGGACGCCTACGTCTCGGCGGCGCTCACCGCGCTCGGCGTGACGCTCGGCCCGTTCCACTGCGAACTGCGGCTGCCCGGCGGCGAACCCGTGCTGATCGAACTCGCCGCCCGGCTGGGCGGGGACCACATCCCCGACCTGGTGGAGACCGCCACCGGCGTGCCGCTGCCGCACCTGGCGGTCGCCGCCTACACCGGGCTCGACCCGCAGGACGTGCCGCTGCGCGCGCCCCGGGCCAAGTACGCGGCCATCCACTTCCTCACCGCCCCGGAGCTGGCCAGCTACCGCACCGTGCGCGGACTGGAGCAACTGCGCGAGCGGCCCGAGGTGCTGGCGGCCGAGCTCTACCTGGCACCGGGCGAGCCGATCCCGCCGCTGCACGACTTCCGCGGCCGGCTCGGACACGTCCTCTACACCAGCGACTCCTACGCCGACGCCCTCGCGCTGCGGCAGACGTTCGACCTTGGAGTGTCCTTTGCCTGACCACCTGCCCGACGAATCCGCCGCCGGCTCCGAGGCGAGCCCGCTGCTGCTGGTCATCAACCGCTTCGACGACGAGTTCGGCGAGTACCACCGCTTCGTGCCCGACGGCAGCCACCGGCTGGCCTACCTCACCACCCCCGACGCGGTGGCCCCGCTGGACCGGGCCGGTGCGGTGGAGACCGTGGTGGTGCCCGACCTGCGGTACGAGACCCTGCTGCCGCAGGCCCGCCGGCTCACCGAGCAGTACGGGCCGCTGGCCGGGATCGTCGGCGTCTCCGAGTTCGACCTGCTCACCGCCGCGCAGCTGCGCCAGGCGCTGGCCGTGCCCGGCTGGAGCACCGACTACGTGCTGCGGTTCCGGGACAAGGCCGTGATGAAGGACTGGGTGCGCCGGGCCGGGGTGCGCGCCCCGCGCTACCTGGAGCTGGGCCCCGGCGCGGACGCCGCCGCGGTGGCCGAGCAGCTGGGCCTGCCGCTGATCCTCAAGCCGCGCGACGGCGCCGCCTCCCGCGGGGTCCGCCTGGTCGCCACCCGCGAGGAGCTGGCCGGGGAGCTGGCCGGCATCGCCGCGGACGGCGAGTACGAGGCCGAGGAGTACGTGGACGGCGCCATCCACCACGTGGACGGCATCCGCACCAAGGGCCAGTTCCACTTCGCCACCGTCTCCGCCTACGTCAACACCTGCCTGGAGTACACCCGGGGCGCCCCGCTGGGCTCGGTGCTGCTCGACCCGGGCGAGGAGCGCGGCGAGCTGCTGGGCTTCGCCGCCGACTGCCTGGACGCGCTGGAGCTGTGGGACGGCCCGTTCCACCTGGAGCTGATCGTCCGGCCCTCGGGCCAGCCGGTCTTCCTGGAGGTCGGCATCCGCCCCGGCGGCGCCGGCGTGCCGTTCCTGCACCGCGACCTCTTCGGCATCGACCTGTTCGCCGAGGCCTTCCGCACCAGCCTCGGCCTGGACCCGCTCACCGAGGCCGCCGACCCGCTGGCGCTGCCGGGCGCCGGCGGCTGGCTGATCTTCCCCGAACCCACCCCCTGGCCGCAGCGGCTGACAGCCCGTCCGTCCCTGGTCGGCACCGTCCCCGAGGTCTACGCGGAGGCCCTGCCCGAGCCCGGACACGTCTTCGACGGCGAGGGCGGCTACGACCACGCCGGCGGCCGGTTCCTGCTGCGCGGGGCCGACCGGGCGGCCGTCGAGCGCGCCGTGCACACGGCGATCGACGGCTACCGGATGGACGTCGAGCCGGCCGGCGGCGCCGAGGCGGACGGGCGGTGACCGAGCAGCCGCTGCGGGTCCAGCTCGGCGAGCCCTCGGCGATCGACCCCGGGCGCGCCTTCGAGCACGACGGCGCGCTGGTGGCCGGCCTGCTGGCGGACCCGCTGGTGGACTGCGACCCGGCGACCGGGGCCCCCGCCCCGGCCGCCGCCCGCGCCTGGCAGGTGGCGCCGGACGGCCTGGGCGTGCGCTTCGAGCTGCGCCCCGGCGTCCGGTTCCACCACGGCCGGGAGGTCACCGCCGAGGACTACCGCTACTCGCTCTCCCGGGTGGTCCGCCCGGAGACCGACTCGGCGCTGGCCGCCGGGCTGGCCGCCGTGGCGGGCTACCAGGAGGTGGCGGCCGGGCGGGAGCGGATGCTCAGCGGTGTCCGGGCGCTCGGCCCGCTGCTGCTGGAGGTGCGGCTGAGCCGGCCGTTCCACGAGATCGCCCGGGTCTTCACCCAGCGGGTCACCGCCCCCGTCCCGCAGGAGCTGGTCGAGGCCGACCCCGAGGGCTTCGCCCGACGGCCCGTCAGCAACGGCCCCTACGCGGTGGTCGAGCCCTGGCGGCCCGGCATCGGCCTCGCCCTGGAGCGGTTCGCCGGCTACCACGGGGCCAACCAGGCGCTGCCGCACGGCGGCGCCGGGCAGAGCGAGCGGATCGAGTTCCATGTCCACCAGACCCTTGCCGAGGCCCACCAGGCCTTTCAGCGAGGCGAGTTGGACGTCACCGAGCTGCCCTCCGAGCTGATCGGCCAGGCCGCGGCCGAGGAGCCGGCGGCCTTCCACAGCACGCCCAACCCGATGGTCACCTACCTCGGCTTCCCGACCGCCGTCGCGCCCTTCGACGATCCGGTGGTGCGCCGGGCGGTGGCGATGTGCGTGGACCGGGAGGCGATCGGCGCCCGGCACTTCGCCGGCACCCGGCCGGTCGCCGACCGGGTGGTGCCGCCCGTGGTCGACCCCGGCGGCCCCGGACTGCGGCTCGCCCACGACCCGCGGGGCGCGCGCCGGCTGCTCGCCGAGCACGGCGTCGGCGCGCCGCCGCGGGGCACCGCCCTGCTCTTCAACGGCGGCCAGGGGCACGAGGGCTGGGTGGCCGACGTGGTGCGCTCGATCCGCGACGGCCTCGGCTGGGAGATCGCGCCACGCCCGCTCGACTGGCCCGCTTACTTGCGTGAACTCCCTGCCGCGGATACACCTTTCCGTATGAATTGGGCTCTCGATCACCTCTCCTACGACAATGCTCTGCATCCGCTGGTGCACAGCGAGGCGGTGGGGGAGAGCAACCACCCCCGCTACCGCAACCCGGAGGTCGACGCCCTGATCGACAGCGCCCGCGCCACCGCCGACGCCCCCGCCAGGCGGGACCGCTACCGGCGGGCCGAGCAACTGGTGCTGGACGACCTGCCGCTGCTGCCGCTCTGGCAGGGCGCGCTCTACCACCTGGTCTCCGAACGGCGGTTGGCGCCGGTGCGGCGCCCGATCGACGTGCTCGGCGTGCCCGCCCTGCGCCAGTACCGGCGCAGCGCCGCCGGGGCCGCCCGGTGAGCTCGGCACTGGTGCGGTGGGTGCGCGGACAGGTCCCCGCGCACCCGGTGGGCCGGGCGGTGGCCGGCGCCGCGATGACCGGCTGGATCGGCACCGGCGTCTGGATCTCCGCCTCCACCCTCTTCTTCACCCGGCTGCTCGGCCTGACGGCCGATCAGGTCGGCGAGGGGCTGGCGATGGGCGGCATCCTCGGGCTGCTGGCGATGATGCCGATCTCCTCGCTGGCCCGCCGGTTCCACGCCGGGCGGGTCGCCACCGTGCTGCAGGTCTTCCGCGGCCTCTCCTTCCTCAGCTTCCTGGCCGTCGACTCCACCACGACCTTCTACCTCGCGCTGGCCGTGGTCTCGGTGGCCGACGGGCCGGGCAAGATGTTCAGCCAGATCATGGTGGGCCGGTTCGTCCCGGAGGGGGAGCGGGCCGGCACCATGGCCGGCATCCAGGTGGCCACCAACATCGGCGTCACGCTGGGCGCGATGCTCGGCGCGGCCAGCCTGCTGCAGGTGCGCCGGGGTGCCTTCGACGCGATCGTGCTGCTGGTCGCGCTGGTCTTCTTCCTCTCCGCCGCCCTGCTGGCCCGCGCCACCTGGCGGATGGCCGACCTCGGGCCCGAGCAGGGCGAGCGGACCGCTCCCGCGGCGGGGCTGGGCGCGCGGGTCCGGTCGGCGCTGCTGCCGCTGCGGGACCGGCGGTTCGTGCTGCTGACCGCCGGCAACGGGCTGCTCTCCGCGCACATCCCGCTGATCAGCGTGATGACCCCGCTCTGGCTGGCCCACCGGACCAGCGTGGCGCCCGCGCTGATGGGCGTGCTGCTGCTGCTCAACACGCTGACGGTGGTGGCGCTCCAGGTGCCGATCGGCAACCGGGTGAGCGGGCTGCGCGGCGGGGTGCGTGCGGGCTGGGCGGCCGCCGTACTGCTGGCCGCCGGGTGCGGGCTGCTCGCGCTGGCGGCCTTCGTGCCGACCGCCCTGGCGGTGGCCTCGCTGGCGCTGGCGGTGCTCTGCTTCACGCTCGGCGAGATCATCCAGGTCACGGCCGGCTGGACGCTCTCCTTCGCACTCGCGCCCGAGGACCGCCGCCAGGCCCTCTACCTGGGCTTCTTCGGCACCGGCCCGGAGGCCGTCGCCGTGCTCGGCCCCGCCGTGCTGGCCTGGCTCACCACGCGGTTCGGCGCGAACGGGTTCGCGGTGGTCGCCGTGCTGCTGATCGCGGCGGCGGCGCTGATGCGCGCCGGAGCCGCGGCAGGCGGCCCGCCGGGCGAGGCGGCCGGCGGAGTGCGGGCGGAGGCCGGGGAGCGCTCCGCCTCGGTGAAGTGACGGACTCGGTGAAGTGACGGAGCGGCCGGTCAGCGGCCGGGCGTGCCGTAGCGGCGGTTGAACCGCTCGACCCGGCCGGCCGCGTCCACCACCCGGGACCTGCCGGTGTAGAACGGGTGGCTCGCGGAGGAGACCTCGACGTCGATGACGGGATAGGTGCGGCCGTCCTCCCACTCGACGGTGCGGTCGCTGGTCGCGGTCGACCGGGTGAGGAAGGCGAGGCCGCCGGCCCGGTCGCGGAAGACGACGGGGCGGTAGGCGGGGTGGATGCCGGGCTTCATGGGTGTGCTCCTCGGGGGATCGGGGCGGTCAGCGCTCTTCGCGGAACTCGGTGTGGCGGCCGAGCACCGGGTCGTACTTGCGCAGCACCAGGCGGTCGGGGTCGTTGCGGCGGTTCTTCCGGGTCACGTAGGTGTAGCCGGTGCCGGCGGTCGAGCGGAGTTTGACGATCGGGCGCAGTTCGTTGCGGGCCATGGCGGGGTCCTTCCCTCCGGGTCGGGGTCGGCGGCGACACTACCCGAAATGAAACTCGTTTTCATCTGAGCTATCGTTGGGCCGTACCCGGGAGCCGGCCCGCCCTGCGCGGCGCCGTGCGGCCCGTCCTGCCCGCACGTCCAGCCACCGAAGGGGGACCCATGTCCGCCCACTGCCAACTGACCGGCCGCAAGCCGGGCTTCGGCAACGCCATCTCGCACTCGCACCGGCGCACCCGGCGCCGCTTCGACCCCAACGTCCAGCAGAAGCGCTACTGGGTGCCCAGCCTCGGCCGGCACGTCCGGCTCACGCTCAGCGCCAAGGCGGTCAAGACCGTCGACAGCATCGGCATCGAGGCCGCCGTGGCGCGGCTCCGGGCCCGCGGGGAGCGGATCTGATGGCCAAGCGCAGCAAGATCGCCAAGAACGAGCAGCGCCGCGCCGTGGTCGCCCGCTACGCCGAGCGCCGTGCGGAGCTCAAGCGGGTGATCGCCGCTCCGACCAGCGACGCCGGGGAACGCGCGGCCGCCGCTGCCGAGTTGGGCCGCCAGCCGCGCGACGCCAGCGCCACCCGGGTGCGCAACCGGGACGCCGTGGACGGCCGCCCGCGCGGCTACCAGCGCGCCTTCGGGCTCTCCCGGATCAACCTGCGCACCCTCGCGCACGCCGGACAGCTCCCGGGCGTCCGCAAGGCCAGCTGGTAGCCGGGGCCACGATGACCGACTACCCCAAACTGCCCGTCGTGCTGGTCGCCGGCCTGCACGAGGAGGAGCGCCGGCAGGCCGTCGACGAACTGCTGCACGGCTGCCTGGAGGCCGTGGTGCTCCACCACGACCTGCGCGAGGCCGCGCAGGGCACCGTGCACCGCCGGCTGCGCGACCAGCGGCACGGCTTCGCGGCGGCGCGGGTGCCGCTGACCAACGACTGCTCCTGCTGCGCGCTGCGCGAGGACCTGCTGCCGGAACTGCTGCGGATCGCCGACGAGGGCCAGTACGGCCTGGCCGTCGTCGAGTTGTGGGGCGGCAGCGATCCGCACCCGGCCGCCGAGCTGATCGCCGGCGGCGAGGCCGGCGACCGCGGCCTGGCCGGGGCCGTCGAACTCGCGGGCGTGGTCACGGCGGTGGACCCGCTGCGGCTGGTCGGCGAGCTGTCCGTGCCGGACGGGCTGGCCGAACACGGCCTGCACACCGCCGTCCGGGACACCCGCACCCGGGCCGAGGCGCTGGCCCACCAGATCGAGTACGCCACCGTGCTCGCCGTGCCGCGGGCCGGGCCGCTCGGCGACGCCCCCGAGCGCCGCTCCGGGCTCGCCATGCTGCACCAACTCCACTCCACCGCACGGGTGGTGCGGATCGGCACCGGTGCGCTGGTGCGGGCCGCGCTCGGCGGCTTCGACGTCCCGGCGGCCCGGGACCGGGTCAACCCGGCGCTCGCGCTGCTGCCCCAGGAGCGCGACGAGGCGGGCACCGCCACCCTGGTCTGGGAGCGCCGCCGCCCGCTGCACCCCGGCCGGTTCTACCAGGCGCTGGACCAGCTGGTCCCCGCCGCGCAGCGCAGCCGCGGCCGGTTCTGGCTGGCCAACCGCCCCGACCTGATGCTCGGTTGGGACGCGGCCGGGGCCAACCTGGTGGTCGAGGAGTGCGGCCCCTGGCTGGCCTCGCTCGGCGACTCCGCCTGGGACCGCTACCCGCCCGCCCGGCGGGCCGCCGCCGCCCTCGACTGGCACCCGCTGCACGGCGACCGGATCCAGCAACTCGCCTTCACCGCCGAAGGCCTGGACGCGGACGGCATCACCGGCCTGCTGGACTCCTGCCTGCTCACCGACGCCGAACTCGCCGCCGGCGAACCCGGCTGGAAGGCGCTGCCGGACGCCTTCGAGGACCTGCTGGACCCCGTCACCTGAACCCGTCGCCCGACCGTGTACCGCTGCCCGCCGAACCGAACAGAGGAGCCGCCCCATGGCCGTCCCCAAGCGCAGGACCTCCCGCAGCAACACCCGCCACCGCCGGGCCCGGTGGAAGGCCGCGGCGCCCCAGCTCGTCCCGCTCACCATCGACGGCCGCGAGCACCTGGTGCCGCGCAACCTGGTCAAGGCCTACCGGCGGGGCCTGCTCACGCCCTGACCGGCGCCGCCTCACCGCGCGGCGGCAGGCTCCAGGGCGCGCAGGGCGAAGACCGTGGTCAGGTGGGCGGAGCCGAAGTACACCGGGAGCCGGCCGGTGCGGAAGTAGCCGTGCGCCGGCCAGGCGCCGTCCGGCCGCTGCAGGCGGGTGAGGGCCGCCCGGTGGGTGCCGTGGGCCGGGAGGCCGCAGGCCCGGGCGCAGATGGTGAGCAGCGCCAGGTCCAGGGCGTTGGCCGGCGCGGGGTGGGCGGCGCAGGCACTGCGCAGTGGCGGGCCGAGGCGGGCCGCGCAGGCCGGGCACTGGCCGCAGAGCCGGGCGGCGGCGTGCAGGAAGGTGGCGGGGGAGGGGTAGTAGCGGGTGCCGCCGAGGTACCGCCCGGACCGGAGGTGGTCCTCGACCTGGCCGAGGGTGGCCTCGACGACGGGGCCGTGCCGCCGGTCCGCGAGGTGCAGGGCGCGCAGGACGTTGGCGCTGACCACCGCGTCGTGCTTGCGGCCGCGCGGCCGGGCCAGCGGCTCCGCGCCGTCCTCCCAGTAGACCATCACCGCGCCCGGCCGCAGGCCCGCCGCCACCGGTGCGCCGGCCGCCAGCAGGTGGCGGCCGGTCTCGGCCAGCCGGGAGCGCAGCAGCGACCGGTGCCGGTGCAACGCGGCCGTGGCGAGCGCCGTGCAGTCGGTGTCCGCGGCGAACTCCGGCACGCCGGGGAAGAACCGGTACCGGCCCTGCCAGCGGCAGGACTCGATGGTGCGGAGCAGGCCGGGCAGCAGCGGCCGGGCGCGGGGCGGCAGCGGATGGGGCAGGTTGTCGAGTGCGAGCATCGCCGTGAAGCCCTCGTCGCGCGGCAGGAAGTCGAGCTCGACGCCCAGTTCGGCCCGGGCGCGGCGGACCACCTCAGCGGGGGAGACCGGCGTGCGCAGGTCGATCTCGAAGGCGAGGGAGGCCGGCGGGAGGGTATCGGCGGCGGTGGCCAGGAAATTCCAGCCGCGTTCCCGGGCGAGTTCTTCGCCCACGGTCAGTGAAGGATTCGTGGATTTCCGACCGGCGTCCATCAATGCTCCGGGAGTTCCGCCGCCTGCCACCACCCCGCCAGTTCGTCGATGATCGGCAGCACGGAATGGCCGCGGGGCGTGAGTTGGTAGCGCACCCGGGGTGCGGAGCCGCCGACATTGTGGACGGTGCGGTCGACCAGCCGCATCCGGAGCAGGCGGTGCAGGGTGCGGTCCAGCGGTTTGTTCTCGGCCACGCCCGTGGAACGTGCCAGTTCGTTGTGGTGCTGCGGGCCCTCGGCGAGCTGCACCAGCACGGCGAAGACCCATTTGCCGGAGAGCAGCCGCACGGCCTCGTGCGCGTCCTGGAAGTGCCCCTCGGCCTGGCCCTGTTCCTCCGGGGAACAATCAGGAATCGGTAATTCCCTTTCGGCGGCGAAGGCCTGCTCAGGCCGGAGCGTTCGTGCCACGTTCATCCGATTCGGACCCAACACGGAGTCTCCCCCTCACGGTGGTCCACTTCGGGCCGGCCGGGAACGTGCGGGCCCGCAGCAGCTTCTCGTGCGAAAACCAGAACGTGCGACAAGATCGATAAATGATGATGACACGACAATCATGCCGGTGGTATTGCAATGGGTCAACGGCGCGGCCCGGGCGGCGGATTTACTGCGCCGTGATGCCACCCGGCCCTTCCCGGTCGAACTTTCCCCTTCGTGTACGGGACCGAGCCCCGTCGCTCAGCTCGTCCGCGCCCAGAAGAGCGCCACCGACCCGGCGACCGCGACCTGGTGGTCGGCGAAGACGGACCCGAGGGCCGCGTCCAGGTCGGCCAGCCGGTCCAGCCGGTTGGACATGATCCCGCGCCGGTTGGCGAGCGCCAGTTGCAGCCGCGCCGACCGGTTGTGCCGCACCCCCGAGCCGGGGATGGTCGCGCCGAACAGCGTGCCGCCCGGCCGCAGCACCCGCCGGGCGTGCTCGAAGACCACGGCCTTGCCGGGCAGCGACCCCGGCAGGCAGTGCAGCAGGTGGACCATGCCGACCGAGTCCACGGACCCGTCCGGCAGCCCCCACGGGCGCAGCACGTCGCCCCGGTGCAGCCGCGGCCGGTAGCGGCGCAGCCGGCGGGAGGCGGCCGCCAGCGAGTGCGGGTTGAGGTCCATCAGCGTCAGTTCCGGCGCCGGCCCGGGGAGGCGGCACTCGTCGAGCAGCACCCCGGAGGCGACGCCGACGTCCAGGTGGCGGCCCGAGACGTGCCGGTCGTAGAGCGCGACCAGGCGCGCCTTCGGACAGCGCCAGGTGAGCGGGGAGTTGATCCGGTAGACCACGGTGTCGTACACCCGCAGGAAGGACCGGGAGTACAGCGCCTGGCCCGCCTCGACGGCGCGCGGGGAGGGCTGCTCCGGGCCGGGCACCTCAGCCCCGCCCCGGTCGCGGCGAGAGCCGCACCAGCGGGATCTCCCGGGTCGTCCGGCGCTGGTACTCCGCGTAGCCCGCGAAGCCGCGCACCACCCGCTGCCAGGCCGCCTCCCGCTCCTCCGCCTTCAGCACCCGCGCCCGCACCGCCCGCACCCGGCCGCCGAGTCGCAGCTCCGCGTCCGGCTCGGCCAGCAGGTTGCGGAACCACCGCGGATCGCCCGTCGAACCCCGGTAGGAGGCCACCACGATGACGTCCGCCCCGTCCCGGAAGGTGAAGAGCGGCACCGAGTACGGCCGGCCGTCGCGCGGCCGCACCGTGGTCAGGATGCCGACCCGGTTGCCCAGCATCCGCCCGCCCAGCCGGCCGCCGGTGCGCTCGTAGAGGGCGGTGTGCACGGCGTTGTTGGCGAGCTGCGCCAGCCGTCCCCAGCGGGTCACGGTCCGGCCGGCCGGTTCCGCGGTCATGGCGGGCCCCTTCTCCTCGGCGGGGGTGCGGAGCCGCTCGGCCAGCAGCGCCGGGACCACCCAGCAGGCGTGCACCAGGGCCAGGCGTTCCAGGCTCGCCCCGCGGGCGCGCAGCAGCGACAGGGTGCCGCCGAGTGCGGAGGCGGCGCCGGTCACCGCCGCGTTGCCGGCCGGCACGTGGGCCAGCGTGTAGAGCACGGTGGTCGCCGCGGCGGCCCGGCCGGGGCCGAGGCGGCGGGTCAGCCGGTCCTGCACCAGGCCCCGCCAGAACAGCTCCTCGGCGGGCGCGACCACCAGCAGCAGGTGCGCGCACATCCGCACCGGGCCGGCCGTGCCCGCCAGCTTCCGCAGGCTCCGCGCGTCCGCCGCGACCCGGGGCAGGGCGCGCCGGGCCACCGTGTCGAGCAGCATGCCGCCCGCGACCATGCCCGTGCCGGTCCGAAGGGCCGTCAGCACGTCCTCCCGGCCCGCCGACCGGTGCCGGGCGGCGGGCTCCACCAGCGCCGCGGCCAGCCCCAACCCGCCGTGGGTCAGCGCCAGCGTGCGCCAGTGCGCCCGCTCGGGACCCCGGAACGCCACGGCCAGCCCGGCCGCGCAGGCCAGCACCCCGGCCGCCGCCACCCGGGAGCCCCGGTCCGCCCCGGTCACCGCCGCGCCCCGTCCCGCACCGGCGGCTCGACGGCCCGCGCCGGGGTGCGCCGCATCGACGGGAAGTGGCTGCGCACCCAGGCCGACCAGAGCCGCCCGGGCACCAGCCGGCTGACCGGCAGCAGCAGCTTGGCGTCCAGCCCCACCGGATAGCGCAGCCGCGGCCTGGGGTCGGTGAGCGCGCGCATCACCACCGAGGAGGCATACTCCACCGAGGCGCCGCGCGGCAGCCGCTTGGCCATCTCCCGGGCCAGCTCGGCCACCAGGTCGCCGTAGGCGCCGGAGGCGTACTCCTGCTGCTCCGGCACGTTCGCCGCCCACTTGGTGTTGACGGCGCCCGGCAGCACCAGGCTCACGTCGACGCCGAACCGCTGCACCTCCAGCCAGAGCCCCTCCATCGCGGCCTCCAGCGCGAACTTGCTGGCGTGGTAGGCGGCGCCCACCGGCAGCACGATCTTCCCGGCCAGCGAGCTGACGTTGACGATCCGGCCGTGCCCGCGGGCCCGCATCCCCGGCAGCACCAGCTGGGCGAGCGCCACCGGGCCGAAGACATTGGTCTGGAACTGCCGGTCCCAGCGGTCCAGCGGGACCTCCTCGAAGGGGCCCAACTCGCCGTAGCCGGCGTTGTTGACGAGCGCGTCGACACCGCCGAACCGCTCCTCCAGCTCCGCCACCACCTTGCGGCGGGACTCGTCGTCGGTCACGTCCAGCGCGCGCACCAGGCAGCCGGCGGCCTCCAAGTCGGCCAGCGTCTCCGGCCGGCGGGCCGTCGCCACGGTGGTGAAGCCCGCGCGCACGGCCCGCAGCGCGACCGCCCGCCCGATGCCGGAGGAGCAGCCGGTGATCAGCACCACCGGTGACGCACCCGCCCGGCGTGCCGAGCCTCGCGTGTCGTTCACAGGACCACCCCCAGGGAGAAGTCGGCGCTGACCCCGGGGCCGAAGCCGGCGATGATGCCGCGCGCGCCCGGTCGGGCCGCCCCGTCGTCCCAGAACCGCGCCAACGAGTCGAAGATCAGGACGCTCGCGGTGTTGCCGTGTTCGGAGAGTGCGGCCCGGCTGAACCGGTGCAGCGCCGGGTCGATGTCCAGGTACCGGGTCAGGTCCGCCAGGATCCGCGGACCGCCCGCGTGGGCCAGCACGAAGTCCAGCTGCCCGGTGGTCGTGCCCGCCTCCGCCACCAGCTTGCCGATCGACGGGGTGACCGCGCGCATGGTGTGCCGGACCCGGCTGTCCAGCCGGAAGTGGAAGCCGGTCTCCCGGACGTCGTAGGAGATCCAGTCCGCGGTGCCCGAGATGGTCTCGGAGGCCGACCGCTCGATCCGCAGACCGGAGCGGGCGGTGCCGCGCATCACCGCGGCGGCGAAGCCGTCGCCGAACAGCCCGGCCGAGAGCAGCGCGCCCACGTCGCTGTCGGTCGGCTGGTAGCAGAGCGAGCAGAGCTCGAAGGCGACGATCAGCACGTTGCGGTCCGGATGCGCCCGGCAGTAGCGGGCGGCGGCGCTGATCGCCCCGCTGCCCGCCGCGCAGCCGAGTTGGGCCAGCGGGATCTGGTCGACGCCGGTGGGCAGCCCCAGCTCGTTGACCATCCAGACGATCGGCGAGGGCATGCTGAAGCCGGTGCAGGAGACGAAGACCACCGCGTGGATCTGGTCGCGGGAGACCTCGGCCCGCTCCAGTGCCCCGGCGACCACGCCCGGCAGGTGGGTGCGGACCGCCTGCCAGTAGAGGCCGGTGCGGGCGGCCACCCCCGGGTGGGCGAGGGTCGCCTCCAGCGGTTGCAGGATGCGGCGGGTGCGCACCCCGGTGTTCTCGATCAGGCTCAGCACGGTGTCCAGGCGCGGATGCCGCGGATGCAGCCGCCGGGCCGCCGCGAGCGTGTCCTCGAGGGTGACCTCGTGCTCGGGGAAGTGCACCTCTGGAGGGCACAGGACAGACATTCGGTGACCACCTCGACCACGGTCGGAGTTGAGTGACGGTTCGTCGGAGCTGACAGACCGTCAGATCCAGACGGCGAGCGAGAGCAGGGCGAAGACCGCCGTCAGCAGCCGCGGCAGGTGGCCCCAGGACGGCATCGTGCCGCCCAGCCGGGACCGGGCCACCCCGACCACCAGCCAGAGCGCGTACGGCAGCAGCACCAGCGGTACGGCGAACCGCCAGGAGTGGACCGAATAGGCGGTCACGGCGAGGCAGGGGAACGGTCCGAGCACGAATACCGCGTAGCAGACCTTGGAGGCCAGCGGCGAGAGCGCGTGGGCGAGCGTGCGCTTGCCGGCCCGGATGTCCTCGGTGGCATCGCGCAGGTCGTTGTGGAACATCGTCGCGGCGAACAGGAATCCCGCGGTGGCCGCCGCCGTCACGCCCGCCAACGGCATCCGGTGCACATTCACCCAGATCACCGCGGCCACCACGTAGAAACCGCCGGCCACGAAGTCCAGCGCCTCACCGAGCCCGCGGTGGCCGAGCGGGACCGGCCCGCCGGAATACACCAGCACGGCGAAGGAGAGCGGGAACGCGACCAGTGACCACGGACTCGTGGTGTACAGCAGCCAGCCCATCGTGCCGGCCCCCGCCGCGAAGCAGACCAGGCCGACCGCCCGCACCCGCCGCATCGACAGGCCCAGCGCCAGCGCGCTGCCCCGCCGGGCGTTCTCCGGCACGTCCACGCCGCGCTTGAAGTCGTCGTAGTCGTTGAGCAGGCGCCGGGCGATCGACTCGGGCACGAACAGCGCCAGGGTGAGCAGCGCCCGGCCGGTGGAGAGGGTGCCGAGATGGCGGGCCACCGAGAGTGCGAACAGCGCCTGGAGCAGGATCACCACGGTCATCCGCAGCCCCATCGCCGAAATCCACGCCCGCACCCAGGGGACGGGGGCGGCGGCGGGCGGGGGCGCTGGCCTTTCCAACCGGGTCTGCGACATTCTCGCCTCTTCCCCCTCGCGGATGGCCCCGGGAAAGCGGGGTCGATTTCCGGATACCCGGAAGATTGAAGTCCGGCGGAACCCCTCCGTCCAGAGACAGTGATGTCCGGTGGGGACATCGGTGACCCTGCGAACCAGCGCACCGGCCTGTTAGTGTCCGCCGTCATCGCCCCGGTGAAAGCGGGGAGTTGACTTCCGGACGATGGGGGTGGGGCATGACCGCCGAGAGCCGCGACCCAGGCCTGGCCGAGCAGGACGGACCCGGGCCGGAACGGCCCTATCCGTTCACGCCGACCCGGTCGCTCGACCTGCACGCGCTCTACCAGCAGGTGCGCAAGAACGAACCGCTCTGCCCGGTGCGGATGCCCTACGGCGATCCGGGCCTGCTGGTCACCCGCTACGAGGACGTCAAGGCGGTGTTCGCCGACCCGCGCTTCCGCCGGGCCGTGCCGGCCGGCGTCGACCAGCCCCGGGTCACCCCCGACCTGGTGCCGCTGGGCCTGATGGACATGGACCCGCCCGAGCACACCCGGATCCGCCGCCTGATCGCGGCCTCGTTCACCGCCCAGCGCGCCGAGTCGATGCGCCCGGCGACCGAACGGCTGGCCGCCGGACTGGTCGCGGCGATGGTCGAAGCCGGGCCGACGGCCGACCTGGTCCGCGACTTCGCCGTCCCGTTCCCGATCGGCGTGATCTGCGAGCTGCTGGGGGTGCCGTTCGAGGACCGCCACCGGTTCCACCACTGGATCACCGAGGTCAACCGGCTGGTCGGCGGCGACGGCGGTCAGGCCAGGATGGCGAGCATGGGTGAACTCCTGATGTACATGGGAGAGTTGGTCAAGAAGCGGCGGGCCGAGCCGGCCGCGGACCTGATCAGCGAGCTGGTCGCGGCCCGGGACCGGGAGGACCGGCTGACCGAGGAGGAACTGGTCTTCCTCTGCATGCTGCTGCTGATCGCCGGCTACGAGACCACCGCCAACGAGATCGCCGACTTCGCGTACGTGCTCTTCACCCACCCCGAGCAGCTGGCGCTGCTCAAGTCCCGGCCGGAGCTCCTGCCCGACGCCGTCGAGGAGTTGCTCCGCTTCACCCCGCTGACCGTCTCCGCCGCCTACCCGCGCTACGCCGCCGCCGAGGTCGAACTCAGCGGCGGCACCGTGCCGGTGGGCTGCCCGGTGCTCACCTCGACCAACGCCGCCAACCGCGACCCCGAGGTCTTCGACGGCCCCGACCTGCTCGACCTCACCCGGGCCAACGGGCGCCAGCACCTCTCCTTCGGACACGGCGCGCACCACTGCACCGGCGCCTCGCTGGCGCGGATGGAGCTTCAGGTGGCGCTCGGGGCACTGCTGGCGGGGATGCCGGGGCTGCGGCTCGCCTGCGATCCGGAGGACGTGGAGTGGAAGACCGGCGTGCTCTTCCGGGGCCCCGAGACCCTGCCGATCGCATGGTGACCGGGGAGTTCGCGGCCTCGCGTGCGGCGCTGGCCGACCGGCTGGAGAAGGAGACGGGGGCCGACCTCCACGGGGAGACCGTCGAGCTGCTGGTGCGCCGGCTGCTCGACGCCGTCGACCCGGTGCGGGAGGCGGAGCGGGCGGAGTGGATCGCCGCGCGGCAGAACGGGGACGGCGGGTTCCCGCGGGAAGCCGACGGTCCGTCGGATCTCTGCGCGACGGTGTTCGCGTACCTGGCGCTGCGGGTGGCCGGGGGCGACGCGGAGGGCAGGGGGCTGCGGCGCGCGGCGTGGTTCGTGGTGGCGCGCGGCGGAGTCGAGGCGCTCGCGCCGGAGCCCGCGCAGGTGCTGCTGGCGGTGGCGGGGGTGATCGGCTGGGATGCGGCCGGCGGTGCTTCAGGAGCGCTGGGCACCGCGGCCGGTGGTGCTCCGGGTGCGCTGGCTGCTGCGGCCGGTGTCTTGGGCGTTCTCCGGCCGGTGCGTGAACTCGGCTTCGAGGTGGAGGAGTTGCGGGTCGGCGGCGGTGGCCGCATGGGCGGCGCGGTGCGGCGTGCCGCGCAGGGCATCCGCGCCCGGGCCGGGCGGCGTCCGGAGGCGGCCCGGGTGCTCCTCGACGGGCAGGAGAGCGGCGGGAGTTGGGGCGGCGACCGGGCGCACACCGCGGTCTGCGCGCTGGCCCTCTGGGCGCTGGGCCACGGGGTCCGGCACCCCGCCATGCGCGCCGCCCTCGACGCCCTGGCCTCGCCGGAGGCCGTCGTGCTCCCGGCCGGCGCGGTGGATGCCGCCCTGGTGCTGCGCTGCCTGGCCGCGGCGCAGGAGCGGGCCGGCGCGGACCCGGCGGTGGACCGCGCGCTCGACCGGCTGCTGCCCCGCACGGCCCTCGCCCCCATGGCCGTCTCCGACGTGGCGGGCACCGCCGCGGTGCTGAGCGCCCTGCACGCCGTCCAGGCCCCGCACACCCGCGAGACGGACGCCGTGGCCGCGGCGGGCGTCCACTGGCTGCTCGAACGGCAGGCCGCGAACGGCGGGTGGTCGCGCCACGGTCTGCACGGCTCCGGCGCCGTCGATCCCACCGCGCCGGGCGTCACCGCCCAGGCCGTCGAGGCGCTGTGCGGCGAGGGCTACGGCTGGCATCCGGCCGTGCGGCGAGCCGTCCGGCTGCTGCTGGCGGAGCAGGCCGTCGAGGGCTGCTGGAACGACCGCCGCGACGGCCCGCTGCGTGCCACCACCGAGGTCCTGCTCGGCCTCGAAGCGGCGGGCGTGCGTGCCGGGCACCTCGCCGCGGAAGGCGCGATGGAGTGGATCTACCGGCAGCAGAACCCGGACGGCGGGTGGAGCGACGGGCCGGCGGGCACGCCGAGTTCGGCGGTGCAGACGGCGCGATGCGTCATCGCCGCCTACACCACCGGCGTTCTCGACGCGCCGCGGCTCGAGGCGGCGGCCGCCTTCCTGCTCCGCCCGGACGCCGACCGGCCGCCGTCCGGCAGCGTGCGCGCCGAGGCGTACGCGCTCCGGGCGCTCGCCCTGCACGCGCGCCGGACGCCTGCCCCGAGCGCCGAGCCGGTGCAGGCCGAGCCCGCGGCGGCGGAGCCCGCCGAGTACGACTCCTGGTCGACGTACTGGTGGCAGCGCCGCGGCCCGCTCGCCATCCTGCACTGGTGCGCCAGCGTCCGCGCCGAGCACATCCCGCCGGCCAGCCGGCCCGGCGCCCTGCTGATCGACGTCGCCTGCGGCGGCGGCCTGCTGCACCCGCACATCGCGGACAAGGGCTACCGCCACCTCGGCATCGACGTCTCCGCCAAGAGCGCCGAGGTGGCCCGCCGGCACGGCGTCGACGAGGTGCTGCTCCACGACATCCACGACATCCCGCTGCCCGACGGCTGCGCGGACGTGGTGGTGGCCGGCTACTGCCTGGAGCACGTGGAGCGCCCGTTCGACGTGGTCGCCGAGTGCTGCCGCCTGCTCAGGCCCGGCGGCACCCTGGTGATGGACACCATCGCGGACACCCTGCTGGCCCGGTTCGCGGTCATCACGGCGGGCGAGGGGCTGCCGGTCAGCTGGGCCGCGCCCAAGGGCTCGCACGACCACCGCGACTTCATCGCCCCCGCCCGGCTCGCCGAGGAGTGCGCGGCCAACGGCGTCCCGGTGGAGGTGTTCGGCGTGGTGCCGGTCACCCGGGACATCCTCTCCTGGTCCCTCGGGCGCGCCTACACCGTGCGGATGCGCAGCGGGAAGTCCACGAAGATCCTCTACGGCGTGGCGGGCGTGAAGCCGCTGCGGTAGCCGGTGGGGCCGCCGGGCCGAGCAGGCCCGGCGGCTCAGCCCCGCCGAGCCGCCCGCAGCGGCCAGGCGTCGATGTCCCGGTAGCGGATCGGCCCGGGACCGCGGCCGAAGTCGCTGCCCACCAGGTGCAGCTTCTCGGTCCACCACATCCGGCCCACGAACCCGTCGAGGTCGGCGGCGCCGCCCGGCACGCCGAGGGGGTCGTCGCGCCGGGCCCGGGCCAGCGTCAGGTGCGGATTGAGCGGGCGCTCCCGGAACTCGATCCCGCAGGACCGCACCAGCTCCCGGACGTCGCCGGCGAGCCGGTGCAGCCCGTCCAGGTCCCCGGCGATGCCGCTCCACAGCGTCCGGTCGTCGAAGTGCCCGCCGCCCCGCAGCCCGAGCCGCAGCGCGGGCTGCCCCGGTGCCGCGCCGGCCAGCACGGACTGCAGCAACGGCACTGCCGTGGAGGGCAGTTCACCGAGGAAGGCCAGGGTGATGTGCCAGTCCTCGACCCGGTTCCAGCGCAGCCGCGGATACCGGTCGTAGGTCGGCCGCAGGGCCCGGACCAGTTCCTCCTTGGCGTCGTCGGGCGGGGCCAGCGCCACGAAGACGCGCCGGGTCGAGGGTTCGGGATCATCGGTCACCAGGGATTTCTAACATCCGGCGAACGCCGCACCGCAACTCGGTGGAGCTCCGGAGGCCAGAAGCGGCGAATCCGCCGGAACCGCGCGGAGGCGTCCTGGCGCCCTGATAGGTTCACGACCGCCGAAGGGAGACCGTACCCGCACCGACGAAGGACCGACCCGTGCCACGACGCCTGACCCCGCGCGCCCTCGGCGTGCTGCTCGCCACCTCGCTCTCCGTCGGCCTCGTCCTGGCCGGGGTGGGCGCCGGCGTCGGCGTCGGTGCCGTTGCGGACGCCCGACCCGCCGCCACCGCCGTCTCCGCGCTGCCCCAGCCGCGGCACCTGGTGATCGTGATGATGGAGAACGAGGACAACAGCTCGATCATCGGCAACACCGCCGCGGCGCCGTACCTCAACTCCCTGGTGCGGCACGGCGCCTCGTTCAGCGACGCGCACGGCGAACGGCACCCGAGCCTGCCGAACTACTACGCGCTGCTGTCCGGTTCGACCCAGGGCCTGACCGACAGCACGCCGCCGCCGGTCGGTTCGATAGCCTCCGACAACCTGCCCGCCGAACTCGCCCGGCACGGCCTGAGCTTCGCCGACTACTCCGACGAGGCCACCCCCGCCGCCTGGCTCCGCTTCGCCGACCTCCCGGGCACCGCCACCGCCCCCAACCCGGTCGACCGCTGGCTGCACTGCCCGTCCCCGCACCCCCGCCGCGCCTGCGGCTTCCCGGCCGACCCCGCCGGCTACGCACACCTGCCGACCGTCACCTTCGTGCACGGCAACCCGCAGGAGTCGATGCACGACGGCGACATCCTGGCCGGCGACACCTGGCTCGAGCACACCGTGGGCGGCTACGCGAAGTGGGCCAGGACCCACAACAGCGACCTGATCGTCACCTGGGACGAGGACGACTTCACCCCGGCCAACCACCTGCCCACCGTCTTCTACGGCGCGCACGTGCTGCCCGGCAGCTACCCCGAGACGATCGACCACTACAGCATGCTGCGCACCGTCGAGGACATGTACGGCCTCCCGGCGATCAACGCTTCGGCGACCGCCGCACCGATCACCGACGCCTGGACGGCCACGGCCTTCACCAGGTGAAGGCCGTGGCCGTCCAGGCGGTCCCGGGGCAAGCCGGCCCGAGCCGGGTTGCCCGCCGCCGTCCTCAGCTCTCCCGAGCGCCGCTGCGGATGGTGAACACCTGCTCCGCGCCGGTGAGTTCGAGCAGTCGGCGGACATGCGGGGTCGGGTTGGCCAGGACCAGGGCGACGCCCCTCGCCTCGGCCTCCAGACGGGTCTGCAGGAAGGCGTTGAGGCCGCTCGAGTCGCAGAACCGCAACTCGGCCAAGTCCAGTACCAGGCAGGAGGATTCGACGTCCAGCGCGCCCGCCAGGTGGGTCCGTAGCAGTTCGCGCTGGTCCTGGTCGACCTCGCCCGCCAGGGCCACCACGGTCGCGCCGGACCCGCGCCGGGTCGCGATCCGAAGCGGCGGCTCCGGCGCGAGCGGGTAGGTGTCGTGCGTTGACATCGGTGATCGATCCCATCGACTGGGGAAGCTGGACCTCGATCATGCCTGCGGAGCTCTCGGCGCGCCAGCAGCGCCGGTCAGGGCCCGTCGTAGTAGCGCCGTTCCTCGACCACCTCGTCCGCCCCGATCCGGCCGCCGAGCCGGCGCCGGCGCAGGATGCTGGAGTAGGTGATCAGGCCGAGCAGCCCCGCGGCCATCAGGATCCACCCGACCAGGTGCATGTTGATGCCGGAGAGGTGCCAGTTGGTCGCGAAAGCCAGAATCGCGCCCAGGGCGAACAGTCCGATGCAGCCACCGATACCCATGTTCCCTCGCTCCTCACGTCGTTCGGTCTGGCTTGTCGCCTGCCCCGTAAAGCGGATCGGATGCCCGTCCGTTCAAGTCCGGGCGGCATTTCGTCGCCAGGAAGCACGGGAGAGGCGCACGCGACGCGTGCGCCTCTCCCGGACCCTCGGACGGGCTGTCGAACTGTTGGGACTACCACCGGTACCAGCGGCCGCGGCCGCCGGAGGAGGTGGTGCTGCGGACCAGGAAGCCCACCAGCCAGATCACCAGGACGACCACGGCGACCCACCAGAGCAGCTTCAGCGCGAAGCCGAGCCCGAAAAGGAGAAGAGCGAGCAGCAGGACCAGAACAAGGGGAACCATGGTGACCTCCGGAATCGTTTTTCGGAAAGGCTTCTGCCCCGTATCGGAAAGAGCATTCCCGGAATTTCCGCAGCGGCTGCGGGTAATTCGGGAGCGGCACGGCCGGACCGGAAAGGGGCGGTGTCCGGCCGGGGCGGGCGCGATCAGCCGAACGAGGCCTCGGGCAGGTCGGCCAGCTCGGCCTTGGTCAGGTGCACGTTGACCCGGCCGCCGATCCAGTCGGTCACGCGCAGCGGGATCGCCACGGTCTTGCGGCCCCAGAGGTGCCCCTCCTGCAGCAGGATGTGGCTGACGCTGTGGTCGTCCGGGTCGACCACCAGGCCCTGGACCTTGCCCACCGACCCGTCGGTGGCCTCGACCCGGTCGCCGTGCCGGATCTGCACCTCGCCGGCCGGGACGCGCTCGTGCACCTCCACCTCCGGCTCCCCGGTGGGCAGCAGCATGTTCGGGGTCAGCCCGACCCCGCCGGCTCCCAGGCCGTAGTAGGGCAGCAGCAGCGCCTCGTCCCGGGCGTAGCCCTCCGGATCCGTCTCGGGGCGCAGGTAGGAGGTCTCCTCGGCGGGAGCCTGCCGCTCCAGCTCCGCGCGGTCGCAGCGCAGCAGGATGCCGCCGGCCTGCGCCTCCGGCGCGTCCACGACCAGCTCGACCGGCACCAGCCGGTCGGCGACCACCAGGTGGGTGACCCGGCCTGCCACGGGATCGATGACGACCCGGTCGAGCGGTCCGCCCTCGCCGTCCGCGCACTGGACGAAGTCGCCGATGCGATAGGGCACGGATGTGTTCATGCAATCCTCCGCGAGGTCGATCTGCTTGATGTGCTGTTCCGTCTGCCCCGGATCCCGGAATGCACGCGGGGCCCGGAAGCTCTTTTCCGGGGGTTTTTCCGACCGGTACGGCATTCCCGGACCGGTCGGAAAACCCCCCTGGAATGCCGGACGCCCGTTGCTCCGGAGAAATCCGGGACAACGGGCGATCGGAGGAACGGGTGGGGCGCGGTCAGCCGCGCCGCTGCGGGCCCGGCACGGTGCGCAGGCCGGGCGGCCCCCAGGCCAGGTGGAGGATGGCGAGGTCGTCGGCATGCCGGCCGGCGTTCAGCCGCTGCGCCGTGCCGATCAGCTCGTCGAGCATGGCGGCGGCCCCGCTCCGCCGGACCCGGGCCAGCAGCCCCAGCAGGCCCTCGGTGCCCAACCGCCCGCCGTCCGCGCCGCCGTGGCCCTCGATCAGGCCGTCCGTGTAGAGCAGCAGTGCGCCGCTGGGCGGGAGGGCGACCGGACTGGCCTGCCAGAGCCGCATGCCGGGCGCGATGCCGAGGGCCAGCCCGTGGGCCGCCTGCACGGGCGCGGCCGGCCACCCGGCGGCCTCGCCCAGCAGTGGCTCGTGGTGGCCGGCCAGGTAGACGGTGGCCTGCGGGGCCGACAGGTCGAGTTCGACCAGGGTGCAGGTGGCGAACTTCTCCGGGCGGGTCCGCTCGGCGACGAGCACCTGCTCCAGCAGGTCCAGGAGTTCGACGCCGCGGTGCCCCGCGAGCACCAGCGCCCGCCAGGCGATCCGCAGGCAGACGCCGAGCGCCGCCTCGTCCGGGCCGTGGCCGCTGACGTCGCCGATCACGGCGTGCACGGTGCCGTCCGGGGTCTCCACCACGTCCAGGAAGTCCCCGCCGAGCTGGGTCCGCTCGCGCCCGGGCAGGTAGCGGGTGGTGGCCCGGACGCGGTCCGAGGTGAGCAGCGCGGTGGGCAGCAGCCCCCGTTCCAGGCGGGCGTTCTCCTGCTCCCGGATCCGGTTCTCCCGCAACTCGGCGCCGGCCTGCTCGGCCTGCTTGCGGTGCACCGCGTAGCGCAGCACCCGCTGCAGCAGGTCGCCCTCCACCTGCCCCTTGACCAGGTAGTCCTGGGCGCCCATCGACACCGCCTCGACGCCGGCCCGGGAGTCGCTGACCCCGGTGAGCACGATCAGCGCGGCGTCGGGGCAGGCCCGGCGCACCGCGCGGAGCACGCCCAGGCCCGAGGCGTCGGGCAGGTGGAGGTCGACCACGATGCAGTCGGCCGGCGCCCGGCGCAGGTCGGCCAGCGCGCCGGCCAGCGACTGCTGCCAGCGCAGGCTCGGGCGGAGCGCCGTGTCCCGCAGCAGTTCCTCGAAGAGCATCGCGTCGCCGGGGTCGTCCTCGAGGAGCAGGATGGTGTGCGGGCCGTCCAGCAGGGGGTCGGCCCGGCGCACCGGCACGGTGGTGGTCATACCAGTTCCTCCGCGGCGAACTCGCCCTCGGCGTCCGCCGGTCCGGCAGGCGACCGCTCCTCGGGCACGGGCAGGGTGAAGGTGATCCGGGCACCGGGGGAGTGGTCCTGGTCGACGTCGATGGCGCCGCCGTGGAACTCCACGATCTTCTTGCAGATGGCCAGCCCGATGCCGTTGCCCTGGTAGGCGTCCCGGGTGTGGAGCCGCTGGAAGATGACGAACACCTTGTCGGCGTACTCGGGATCGATGCCGATGCCGTTGTCGCGCACGGCGAACCGCCACTGCTCCCCGTCGGGCTCCGCCTCCAGGTGGATCCGCGGGGGCCGCTCGGGGCTGCGGAACTTCACGGCGTTGCTGATCAGGTTCTGGAGCAGCGCGCCCAGCTGGGTCGGGTCGCCGGTGACCGTGGGCAGCGGATCGTGGGTGACCTCGGCCCCGCTCTCCTCCAGCCGGAGGCTGAGCGTGCGCAGGGTCTGCTCGAGCAGGGCGTCGAGCGCGACCGGCTCGACGTCGGAGTGCAGGCGGCCGACCCGGGAGAAGGCGAGCAGGTCGTTGATCAGGGTCTGCATCCGGTTCGCACCGTCGACGGCGAACTCGATGTACTGGTTGGCGCGTTCGTCCAA
Organism: Kitasatospora sp. NPDC006697; assembly: GCF_042869935.1. NCBI lineage: Bacteria > Bacillati > Actinomycetota > Actinomycetes > Kitasatosporales > Streptomycetaceae > Kitasatospora > Kitasatospora sp. NPDC006697. The sequence continues at coordinate 30,667 of NZ_JBIAGU010000029.1, read as the reverse complement.
CTGCTCGGCGTAGCGGCGCTGCAGCAGCTGGCAGAAGCTGGCCACCTTGCGCAGCGGCTCCTGGAGGTCGTGCGAGGCCACGTAGGCGAACTGCTCCAACTCGGTGTTGGAGCGCCGCAGGTCGGCCGCCTGCTCGTCCAGGGTGCGGCGGGCGCCGACGCTGAACGCCAGTTCGTCCGCCAGGCGGCGCCGCATCGCCTCCACGGTGTGCGCGAGCTGGCGCAGGTCGGCGGGGCCGGTGGGGGTGATGGGGTGCTCGAAGGAGCCCCCGGCCACCAGCGCCGCGTCGTGGGCCAGCTGCCCCACCGGGCGGGTGACGCCGCGGCGCAGCCCTTCGAAGACCAGGGCCGCGAGGGCCGCCAGCACGCAGGCGATGAGCGCGACCACCAGGTCCCGCAGCCGCTTGGCGGCGGCCAGGTCCGCGCGGGCCGCCGCCTCCTCGCTCTGCAGGTGGCGCTGCTGGACGGAGATGGCCGCGCGCAGCGAGTCGAAGAGCGACTTGCCCTGGTCGGCCAGTGCGCCGGCCGCCGGGGCGGGCGTGCCGGCGGGGGTGGCCGCGAGCGGCTGGGCGATGGCCCGCTGCCAGGCCTCGGCGCGCTGCAGCACGGTGTCGAGGTCGGCGAGCGCCGGGCCGTCCCCGGCCAGCGCGCTCCGCAGGTCGCCGGTCGCCTGCCGCTGCTCGGCGAGGCCGTCCTGGTACGGCGTCAGGAAGTCGGTCCGGCCGGTGAGCCCGTAGCCGCGGATGCCGGTCTCCTGGTCGAGCAGGCCGGTCTCCAGGTGCACGGCCGCCACCAGGGCGGGGGAGGTGCGGTTCACCAGCCGGTCGGTCGCGTCGTCGGCCCGCAGGAAGACCCAGGCGCCGAGGCTGCCGAGCCCGATCAGCAGCGCCGAGGAGGCGGCGACGCCGGTCAGCAGCCAGCGCCGGGTGGTCCACCGGCTCGTGCCCGCGGCCCGTCGGCCGGAGCCGTCGGAGCTGCCGCCCTCGCTGTCCGCGAACGGGATCTCCTGCGGCATCCGGCACTTCCTTTCGTCGCGCGGGAACCACGCGTTCCGTTGGAGCAGGGGTACTGTACAACCTCGTCGACAACCAGAGTTGTCGACCGTGGAACATGCCGGTATAGGCTGGCGTGAACCGAGCCACAGTTCGGCCGCGCCCGATCAGCGGTTCGCGGTGCCGCTCCCCGATCATCGGAGTTCCTGATGCCCCATCCCGGCTCGAGCAAGCCATACTCGGTGCTCCTGGTCGAAGACGACCACGCGGACGCGATCCTGATCGAGGAGGCGCTCTTCGACCGCGGCGACGCGCGGACGATCACCAGGGCCGAGGACGGGGTCGCCGCCCTGGAGCACCTGCGGGCCACGCTGCCGCTGCCCGACCTGATCATCCTCGACCTCAACATGCCGCGGATGAACGGCCGCGAGCTGCTGGCGGTGCTGAAGGGGGACCCGGAGCTGCGGGTGATCCCGGTGGTGGTGCTCACCACCTCGGGCTCGCCGGACGACATCTCCGGGGCCTACAGCGACCACGCCAACGCCTATGTGACCAAGCCGGTCAACCTCGACGACTTCACCCGCGCGGTGCAGAGCATCGACTCGTTCTACCTGGAGACGGCCGCGGTGCTCCCGCAGCTCTGACCGTCCGGCGGAACTAGCCGGGCGGCAGGACGGAGCCCCCGGCCCGGGCCGCCGGGCCGACCAGGCCCGGCCAGCGCTTGCGCGCGCCCTGGCGGCTCATGTCGAAGGCCTGGCCGATCTGGGGGTAGCCCGCCCCCGCCGCCGCCGCCTCGCCGGCGGCGCGGTCGGCCAGCCGCTCCACCGCGTGCTGCAGGTGCAGCAGCGCGTGCAGCCGGGTCAGCGCATCGGCCCGGGCGGGCGCCTCCCAGGCCGGCACCGGGCCGTCGGCGTCGGCCCGGACGGGTCCGGCCGGCGGCGGGAACGCCCGTGCGGCCAGCCGCGCCGCCAGGTCCGCCACGGCCGCCTCGGCGAGCGCGGCGATCTGCTGCTCACTCATCAGTGCGAGGAAAGGGGCGGGTGCCATGGCGGCAGTCTACGGCGAATGGCCCCTCGTGCGACAACGAGGGTTGTCGGGTGTGTCGGCGAGCGCATGAGCAGCGGAGCCGGGGGCAGGAGCATGCCGTCGCCGACCGAAAGGCTGCCATGCTCCCCCTGCTGCTCCTCCTCCTGATGTCCGCCTTGCTGCTCGGCGCCGCCGGAGCCGCGCCGAGGCGGGTGTGGCGTGCCACACACCGGGTCGGCCGCACCGAGACCCGGGCCCTCCGTTGACCGGTGACCCGGGGCCCGCGGGCCTGCTCGGCCGGCTCGACGCCTACCAGCAGCGGCACCGCCGGCTGGGCCTGCCGGTCGCGGTGGCCTACAAGTTCTCCGACGACCAGGGCGGCTACCTGGCCGCGCTCATCACCTACTACGGGTTCCTCTCGCTCTTCCCGATGCTGCTGCTCCTGGTCACCGTGCTGGGGTTCGCGCTGCACGGCGACCCCCAGCTGCAGCAGCAGGTGCTGCACTCGGCGCTCAGCCAGTTCCCGGTGATCGGCGACCAGATCGGCCACAACATCCACTCCTTCCAGGGCAGCGGCCCCGCTCTGGCGGTCGGCATCGCGGGCAGCCTCTACGGCGCGCTCGGCGTGGCGCAGGCGATCCAGAACGCCTTCGACACGGTGTGGGCCGTGCCGCGGCACCGGCGCCGCAACGCGGCCGCCGCCCGGCTGCGCGGCCTGCCGCTGCTGGGCCTGCTCGGTGCCGCGGTCGGCAGCTCCGGCGCGCTCGCCGCGGTCACCGCCGCGCCCCAGGCGGGGCCCGGCTGGTTCGGCCTGGGCCTGCGGATCGGCGCCGTCCCGGTCTCCGTGGCGATCGACACGGGCCTGCTGCTGCTCGGCCTCAAACTGCTGACCGACCGGCACCTGAGGGCGCGGCAGCTGTGGCCGGAGGCGCTGGGCGCCGCACTGGTCTGGCAGGCGCTGCTGGCGCTCGGCACCTACTACATCGGCCACGCGCTGCGCGGGGCGACCGCGACCTACGGGCTGTTCGGGATCGTGCTGGGCCTGATGGCCTGGATCTACCTGGCCGCCCTGACCCTGGTCCTCTGCGCGGAGAGCGCGGCCGTGCGGGTCCGGCGGCTCTGGCCGCGCGGTCTGACCGCCCCGTTCTCCGACGCCGCCCCGCTGACCGAGGCGGACCGGCTGGCCTACACCTCCTACGCCACCGCGGCGGCCGGCACGGCGCGGGCGGAGGTCGCCGTCGCCTTCCCCCCGGCCCAGGCCGCCTCCCCGCCGCCCGAGCGGAGCGAACCGATGCGATGATCCGATGAACGGGCTCGTCGGCAGCGCGCGGCCTGGGGCGGCGGTGCGGGGATGTGACATGCTCGTCGCGTGATGGACCAGGAGCGGGCAGCGGTCCCGCAGCAGGAGGCCGAGGGCGACCCGAGAACCGGGGGGCCGCTGGCGGACGGAGTGGTCGAGGACGTGCTGGCCGCCGCCCTCGGGTCGATGGTCCACCTCGAGCCGGTCCTCGGGCCGGCCGGCGAGGTGGTCGACTTCCGGTTCGCGGCGGCCTCGCCCGACGCGATCGACATCGCCGGGCGCCGGGGCGCGGACCTGCTCGGGCGCACCGTGCTGGTGACCTACCCGGGCGTGGCCGGCTCGGACCTGTGGCACGGCTACCTCAGGGCCTTCCGCAGTGGCGTGCCCTACGACGGCGAGCTGGCGTACGAGGAGGTCGCGGCCGGCATCCCGCGGCTCTCCCGGTTCCGCATCCGGGCGGTGCCCTCCCGAGGGGGCCTCGTCGTCTCCTGGACCCGGCTGGACAACGGCGAGCGCGACCAGGCGAGGCAGGCGCTGATGCGGCGGCTGGGGCGCACGGGCTGGGTGGACCAGGACCTGGTCCGCGGCGGAGTCACCTGGTCCGCGGAGGTCTACTCGATCGTCGGCCGGAGCCCGTCCCTCGGACCGCTCACCCTGGAGCAGCTCGCCGCCCACGCCGAACCGGACGGCGAGGACGACGGCGAGGAGGACGGCCCGAGCCTGCTGGACTCGATCCGGCGGCTGACCGGGGCCGGCGATCCGATCGACCGCACCATCCGGGTCGCCCTCCCCGGGAGTGCGGTGCGGCACCTGCGGCTCGTCGCCGAAGCGCAGCTGGACGCGCACGGCGACCCGGTCGAGGTGCACGGGTTCTTCCAGGACCTCACCACCGCCAAGCACACCGAGCGGCTGCTGCTGGAGCACCGGCAGGCGGCGATCGAGCAGCGCAGCCTGCTGGCAGCCGAGCGCGACCTGGCGGCCCGGCTGCAGGACACCCTCCTTCCGGTGCCCCACCAGGTGCTGCACCTGGGGGGCCTCACCGTGGACGTCGCCTACCGGCCCGTGCAGGCCGGGCTCCGGCTCGGCGGCGACTGGTACAGCGCACTCGAACTGCCGGACGGGAGCGTGCTGCTGGTCGTCGGCGACGTGGCCGGGCACGGACTGGACGCGGTGGCCGCGATGGCCCTGCTGCGCTTCACGGCCAAGGGCATGGCGATCACCGGCACGCCGCTGCCCGCCGTCCTGGCCCGGCTCAACACCCTGCTGCTGCACACCGCCGAGCGGCCCGGCGGCACGGCCACCATGATCATGGGCTGCTACCGGCCCGAGGACTCCCGGCTGACCTGGGTGCAGGCGGGCCACCTCCCCCCGCTGCTCATCCGGGAGGGCGCGGCGCGGTTCCTCGCGCCGCCCGCGGGAGTCCTGCTCGGCGCGACCGCCGACCCCCGGTACGAGGAGGCCACCCTCGAGCTGCTGCCCGGCGACGAGCTGCTGCTCTACACCGACGGCCTGATCGAGAACCGGGGCGAGTCGCTGGACGAGTCCATGGAGCGGCTGGCCCGCACCGCACCGGAGCACACCGGCTCCCCGCGGTTCCTGGACGGGCTGGTGCCGGCCCTGGTGGTGTCGGACTCCCGCAGCGACGACATCTGCGCCGTGCACATCAGCCGCTGACCGCCGCTGCGAGTATTCACAGAATCTCCATGACATTGCCCGGCATGCTTCTCGCGAGAACGGGCAACCGGGCACGGGCAGTGCCGAGGCGAGGGAAGACGAGGACATCCATGGGTGCGACAGGAAACCGGCTCACCGGTCACGCGACCCGTCCGGTACCGCCACCGGGCGCGGAAGCCGCCGCCCACCGCGCGCTCCTGCCCGAGCTCGCGGCCGTCGGGGACCCGCGCGAGGTGGCCCCGGCCGACGCGCGGGAGCTGACCCGCACCCTCTTCGTCCGGCTCGCCTCCCTCGAGGAGGGCACCCGGGACTACTCCTACGTGCGGGCCACGCTGATCGAGCTCAACATGTCCCTGGTGCGCTACGTGGCGCGCCGCTTCAACACCCTGCCGGAGAGCCAGGACGACGTGCTCCAGGTCGGCGCGATCGGGCTGATCAAGGCGATCGACCGGTTCGACCCGGACCGCGGGGCGGAGTTCAGCACCTTCGCCATCCCCACCGTGGCCGGCGAGATCCGCCGCCACTTCCGCGACAACACCTGGGCGGTCCACGTGCCCCGGCGGTTGCAGGAGCTGCGCCTCGCCCTGGTCAAGGCGCGGGACGAGCTCTCCCACCGCCTGGACCGCGCACCCACGGTCCCCGAACTGGCCGAGCACCTGGACCTGCCCGAGGCGGAGGTGATCGAGGGCCTCACCGCCGCCAACGCCCGCACCGCCGGCTCCCTCGACCTGTCGGTCGAGCCCGGCCGGTCGGACGCCCCCTCGCTGGCCGACCTGCTGCTCGGGGCCGTCCAGGACCGCACGGAGCAGGTCACGGACCTGGTCGCCCTCAAGCCGCTGATCTCGGCGCTGCCGCCGCGCTCGCGGCTGATCCTGTCGATGCGGTTCACCGAGGACCTGACGCAGGCCCAGATCGGGGCCCGGCTCGGCCTCTCCCAGATGTACGTGTCACGCCTGCTCAGCACCACGCTCAGGACCCTGCGGGAAGGACTCGAAGGGGACGGCGGCCCGCCCGCCCGGGCCGTCCGGCGGGCCTGACGGCCGTCCGTGAACCGATCGGGCTCCGGCCCGCGCGGCACGTGGCATGATCCGGCTGTCGGCGGGAAGCCGAGCCGGTATGAGGACAGCCAAGCGGACGGGGGCTAACGGAACATGAAGGCCAACGGGGCGACCCTGGACGACAACCAAGCGGAAGCGGACACCGTGGGAGTGAGCGGCGGACAGCTCAGGCGCCTGATGCTGGCGGGGGTGCCGAAACCGGTCTCCCGGGCCAAGGCCTTCACGGCACAGGCGCTCGCCGACTGGTCCGAGCCCGGGTACGCCGGGGAAGCGGCCCAGGATGTCCTCCTGCTGGTGGCCGAACTGGTCGCGAACGCCGTGATGCACGCCGGCGGCCCGCTGGAACTGGCGCTCCGGGCCAGCGAGGGCACCCTGCGGGTCGAGGTCAGCGACAGCTCTCCCGTGCTGCCCGCCGCCCGTGAACCGCACCTGCCCGGGGTGCCGGGCGGCCACGGGCTCTTCATAGTGCAGCGCACCGCCCGGCGGTGGGGCGCCGAACCGCACGGCCGCGGCAAGACCGTCTGGGCCGAGACCGCCGTCCCCGGAGCGGCCGCGCACGGCTGACCGGCCGCAGCGGCGGCACACCGGCATGCTCCCGCCGCTCGGGGGCAGACGCGGGGGCGACACCGACTCCTGGAGGTCTCCGTGCTCGCCGTGATCCTGGCCCTGCTCCTGGTGCTGGTCCTGTTCGGCGCCGGCTTCGCGCTCAAGGCCCTGTGGTGGGTCGCCGTGGTCGTCTTCGTCTTCTGGCTGCTCGGTTTCGTCATCCGCGGCGCGCACCCGTCCGGCGGCCGCAGGCGCTGGTACCGCTGGTGACCGGTCCGACCCGCGCCTGCCAGCCGGATCGACGCGGCACCGCCGACCGCCCGAAGGGTCAGCGCTCCACCAGATCCGGGACGACCTTCCGAAGCTGCTCCGCGGTGACCGCTCCCGCGCGCAGCAGCACGGGCGCGGGGCCGGTGACGTCCACGATCGAGGAGGGCACGGCCGCCGGGGTCGGGCCCGCGTCCAGGTAGACGGCCACCGAGTCCCCGAGCATGCCCAGCGCGGCCGCGCAGTCCTGCGGCGACGGCTGCCCCGTCAGGTTGGCGCTGGAGACGGCCAGCGGGCCGGTCTCCAGCAGCAGTTCGACGGCCACCGGGTGCGCGGGCATCCGGACGGCGACGGTGCCGTTCGTCTCGCCCAGGTCCCAGTCGAGCGAGGGCCGGTGCCGGGCGACCAGGGTCAGCCCGCCGGGCCAGAACTCCGCCATGAGCTCCCGCGCGGCCGGGGGCAGCTCGTCGACCAGCAGGCCGAGATCGCCGGGGGAGCCGACGAGCACCGGCGAGGGCATCTGCCGGCCCCGGCCCTTGGCACCGAGCAGCCGCGCCACCGCCGCGGGGCTGAAGGCATCGGCGCCCAGGCCGTAGACGGTGTCGGTGGGCAGCACCACCAGCTCCCCCCGGCGCACCGCCGACACGGCGGCGCGCAGGCCCGGGGCGCGCCCGGCGGAATCCGAGCAATCGAAACGAAGGGTCATCACGGTCCTCCCACCCAGCGGCTTTCACTCCTCCGTGCCGAAGGCTCCGGCACGGTGGACGACCGCCACGGTACCCGGTGTCCGGGCGGTCCGGGGTTCGGGTCGGGAATCCCGGACAGACGAGGAGTGCACCCTTCGAACCAGGAGAGGACGGGACCCCATGGCGACGCACGACCAGCAGAAGGACCGGAACGACCGGCCCGAGGACCACCGGGACGTCAGGGAGCGCTCCGCCGAGCAGCGCGACATCACCGCACCCACGCCGGCCGACGTCCGGGCCCGGGCCCGGGCCAAGGGCGATCAGGAGGACGGACCGGAGCCCCGCGAGGCGCCGTGACCGCTGTCGGACAACGGTGTGCGGCCCGCAGCCTCCCGGAGGCTGCGGGCCGCACACGCGTCGGCCGGGAGGCGGCTCAGCCGCCGGCGCCCAGGAAGGTCAGCATGTCGTCGGCGTGCTCCTCCTCCCGGGCCAGGATGGATTCGAGCAGCCCGCGGGTGGTCGGGTCGGCGTCCCCCAGCCAGGTGATCATCTCGGTGTAGGAGGCGATGGCGATCCGCTCCGCGACGAGGTTCTCGGTGAGCATCTGCTTGAGGTCCGCGGCCGGGACGTACTCCGAGTGGGCCCGGTCCAGCAGGCGCGAGGGGTCCATGTCCGGCGTGCCGCCGAGCTGCGCGATGCGGCTCGCCAGCCGGTCGGCGTGGTCCTGCTCCTCGACGGAGTGGGCCAGGAACTCCTGGGCCACGGGTTCGGAGTCGAGCCCCTTGGCCGTGAAGTGGTGCTGGCGGTAGCGCAGGGTGCAGACGATCTCGGTGGCCAGCGCGGTGTTGAGCATGTCGAGCACCTTCGGGAGGTCGGCCCCGTAGGCGTCGGTGACCGGGCCCCGCTCGAGGTTCTGGCGGGCCCGGGTCCGCAGGGTCTGGACGTCGGTGACGAAATCGGCCACGGTCTCTCTCCGGTTCTGTGGGGTGGGGAGCGGCACGGTCGCTGCCGCTCCCCCTCGTCTGACCCGTTCGCGGCGGAACAGTCCGGCCGCGGAGCAACGCGATCAGCCGGACGGCGCCGCGCCGATCACCAGGGCGTAGCCGCCGAGGCCGATGGTGCGGTGGCCGGCGACCTCGCCCGCGGTGGTGTACAGCGTCAGGACCTCACCCGTCTCGGGGTCGAAGTCCAGGTCGGTCACGGTGCCGGCCTCCTCACCGAGCTCGGTGAGGACCCGCTTGCCGAGCGGTTCGCGGTGCTTGTCGGCGAGCGTGTCGAGGGCGGCCGCCGCCTCCTCGTCATCGGCGGGCGGTGCCTCGTCCGGGCGGACGATCACGGCGTCCGGGCCCACCGCGTGGATCCGGGACCAGGCCAGCAGGTTCCCCACCCCCGAGGTCTTCCGCAGCCGCAGCGCGGCCACCCGCCCGCCGGTCGGGTCGAGCACGAAGCCCGCGACCACCCCCACGGTGGTCGCTTCGGTGGCGCTCACCACGGGGTGCCCCGTGGTTTCCGTGAAGCGCATCAGGCGTCTCCTCCCAGGCGGGCGCGGAAGGTCCGGAGCGCGGCCTCGAACTCCGGCAGTTCCTCGGTCATGGCATCGGCGGCGGCCGCCGGGACGATCAGCGCCTCGCCGGAGACAGCGAGGGTCTCGGGCGCCGGGACGAGCAGGTGGCGGGTCCGGCGGTCGTCCGGCCGGTTCGCCGCGATCCGGTAGCCGACCACCTCGGCGGTGGCGCCGACCGCGATCACGACGTCGACCACCTCGCCCAGGTCGACACCCTTGTCGGTCAGCACCCGGGACCCCAGCACGTCGCCCTCCTGGGCCTGGGAGGTCGCCACCACCTCGGTCCGGGGCTCGAACCGGTCGGTGTCGGCGACCATCACGGCGTCCCGGCCCAGCGCGTGCACCCCCGACCAGGGGAGCCCCTGCTTGAGCGGACCGGCGAAGAGGCCCCGCCCGCTCAGAGTGAGGCCGGCGACCCGTCCCGAGGTGCCCTCGAAGACGATGTCCTTCACCTGGGCGACGGCCTCCCCGCCCAGGGTCACCACCGGCAGCTTCGCGATCTCGCCGGCCAGGAGGAAGAGCGTCATCGCACACCTCCCTTGCCGCCGCGGTGCCCGCGGCGCACGGTGATGACCGACCCGCTGCGCCGCCTCGCCTGCACCCAGACCACCGCCGCGGTCAGCACCGTCAGCACGGCCACGACGATGATCACCCAGAGCCACCAACTCATCAGGCCACCTCCTCGGGGCCCCGCCCGTGCGGCGAGGAGCGCCGCGCGGCCGTCAGGCCTCCTGTCATGATTCCCAGAAAGCCGCCCGGCAGCGACCGGGCAGCGGCTCGCGGCAGTCGGACGGGTGCGGCCGAGTCCTCCCCGCACCCCGCCCGGCCGGTCACCGCGGCGTCGTCTCGGGGGCGATCCGCAGTTCGGCCCAGACGGTCTTGCCGAGGCGGTGCGGTTCCGCACCCCAGCGCAGGCTGGCCAGCTGCACGATGAGCAGGCCGCGGCCGCCCGGTGTGCCGGCCGTGCGGGGAGCGCGCGGGACGGGGAGCAGCCGGGAGCGGTCGCCGACCTCGACCCGCAGGACGCCGCCGCGCAGGCGCAGCGCGATGTCCCGGGGGCCGCCGGCGTGCACCAGGGCGTTGGTGACCAGCTCGGCCACCAGGAGGACCGTGTCCTGCTCGGCCAGTGCGGAGCCCTCGGGACCGGACCAGTCGGCGAGCGCCTGCCGGGTGAACGCCTTGGCGCGGGCGACCGGCCCGCGGACCCCCGCGAGTTCCAGCCAGCGGACCCGCCCGTCGTCCGGGCGGGGCCGCACGGCGGCCGCACGGCGGTCCTCGAGCACCGCCAGCGCGGGGGTCATGACCGGTCCCCGGAGCGCCGCCGGGTCCGCCCGGCGCTCCCCGGCCTCATCGGCTTGCCGCACGGAGGACGGCGTCGCCGTCGTCGAGGACGGTGAAGACGGTGTCGGTCCCGGTGATCTGCAGGACCCTGGCCACCGCGGGGGAGGGGTGCGCGAGCCGGAAGTCGATGCCCTCGCCCGCCGCCGCCGTGCGGGCCCGCAGCAGCAGGTTGAGGCCGGAGGAGTCGCAGAACGTCACGCCCGCGATGTCGACCACGAGCACGGCCGGGCGTTCCGCGATCAGCTCGTCGATCGCGGCGGCGGCCGGGGCCTTGGTCTCCAGGTCCAGCTCGCCGGCCAGCCCGCAGACGGCCACCTCCCCGTCCTCGCGGCGCACCCGTACGACCAGGCCGCCGTCCTGCGCCGCCTCGGGTGCCGGATCCGAGCCGCTCATCTGCCCTCCATCGTCGTTCCCGGGCCTCACGGGCGCCGGCCGTCCGGGCCGGGCCGCGTGGGCTCCGTCGTCGCGTTCAGCCCCTCGCGCAGCTGCTTGAGCGTTCGGCTGAGCAGGCGTGAGACGTGCATCTGGGAGAGGCCGAGCCGGGCCCCGATCTGAGACTGCGTCAGGTCCTCGGTGAAGCGCAGCGAGAGGATCAGCCGTTCGCGCGGCGGCAGCGCCGCGATCAGCGGCTTGAGCGAGACCAGGTCGACCACCCGCCCGGCGTGGTCCTCGTCGGAGCCGAGCAGGCGCTCCACCAGCGGCAGGCCGTCCTCGTCCCCGGTGTCGACCGGCAGGTCGAGGGAGCCGGCGGTGCGGGCGCCGGCCGCGGTCAGACCCTCGACGATCTCCTCCTGCGGCAGCTCCAGGTGCTCCGCGAGCTCGGCGACGGTCGGCGCGCGGTCGAGCCGCTGGGCGAGCAGGTCCTGGGCCTTGGCCAGGGTGAGGCGCAGCTCCTGCAGCCGCCTCGGCACGTGCACCGCCCAGGTGTTGTCCCGGAAGTGACGGCGTATCTCGCCCGAGATGGTCGGCACCGCGAAGGTGATGAACTCCACACCGTGGTCCGGGTCGAAGCGGTCGATCGCCTTGATCAGCCCGAGCGCGCCCACCTGCAGCAGGTCCTCCTGGTTGTCCCGCTGCACGGGGAACCGGCGGAGCACGAAGCGCACCAGCGACATGTTGAGCTCGACCAGGGTGCCGCGCACGTACGAGTACTCACGGGTGCCCTCCTCCAGCGAGGCGAGCCGGACCAGCAGGGTCCGGGTCAACTCGCGGGCGTCCGCGGGCGCCACCTCGCGAGGGTCCTCGATCCCGGCGAGCTCGGGTGCGGCCGCGCGGCCGGAAACCCCGCCGAGCGGGGCTGGCGATGTCACCGCCGGGCATTCCGCGGGCGGAATCAGCTCGGTACTGGCAGTTCCCATGTCTGTCCTCGTCCTCCGTCGCTCCAGCACGGACTGCCCCCGACTACCCGCCCTCCCGGAATACATGCCAGGCGATGTCGACATCGGGGCAGGTCCGTGCCTGGGAGTAAGGTTGGTCTCCGTCGGTCCACCCCCCTGGCGGCCGTCGGCGCGGTCGGCTCCGTTCGCCCGCGAACCGCGGCGGCCACCGGCCGCCGGCCGAGACAAGTGACGAGGTGATGGTCCGACAGGGCCCGCGCGATGGCATCCTTTCCGACGGACAGTTCCCGCACCCGGCTGGAAGCCGAGCTCGACTTCCTCGCCGGAGCGCCCCACCCGCTCCTGCTGCTGGCCCCCGAGGGGACGGTCCTGCTCGGCAGCGAGGCCGCCTGGGAGCTGATCGGAGGCGGCCCGGAGGCGGACCTCGCCGAGGCGGCGCCCTGGCTGATCGAGGCTCACCTGCGGCTCCGCCACCAGCCCCCGCACGGCGGGCCGGCCGGGCCACCGGAACCGCGGGCCCCGGCCCGCGGCGTCCTCGCCGGACGCGAGGTGGAGGCCCATCCGTCCCCGCGCTCCGACGGCAGCGCGGTGTGGTGGCTGGTGGACGGAGCGGACCGCAGGCTCGCGGCCGCCGTCGAGGAGGCGCGCTGGGAGCTGCTGGCGCACCTGTCGGGCCTGCTGCTCTCCTCACTGAACGTCGAGCGGTGTCTGGAGACCACCGCCCAGCAGGCGGCCGAGCACCTGGCGGACGCCGCCGTGGTCATCTCCCCGACCAGCGGCCGGACGCTGCGCCTGGTCACCTGCGTGCGCGGCGGACAGCCGGTGCGCGGACAGCTCCGGGCCGACCCGGCCTTGGTGCCCGGACTGGCGGAGGCGCTGCGCGGCTTCCCGCCGGTGCCGTCCCGGTGGATCGACCCGGAGGCGGCGCCGGACTGGCTGCTGCCCGAAGGGATGACGGCGATCGGCGCGGTGTCGGTCACGCCGCTGCCCGGCCACGGCGTCGCCGCCGGCGCGCTGGTCCTGCTGCGAGGCCCGGGCCAGGGCACCTTCGCGCCCTTTGAGGAGGTCTTCGCCCGGCTGTTCGCCGCCCGCGCGGGCGCTGCCGTCTCCGCCGCCGTGATGTACTCCGAGCAGGCCGCCGTCACCGACCTGCTGATGCGCGAACTGCTGCCCCCGCGGCTGGAGCACGTCGACGGGACCGACTACGCCGGCGGCTACCGGGCCTCGGCGGACCGGGACCGGGTCGGCGGCGACTTCTACGACGTGCACCCGGCGGCGGATCCCGGCGGAGAGACCCTGGCGGTGCTCGGCGACGTCTGCGGCAAGGGGTTGGAGGCCGCCGTGCTGACCGGGAAGATCCGCAACACCCTGCACGCGCTGCTGCCGCTCGCCGACGACCACGCGCGGCTGCTCTCCCTGCTGAACCGCGCGCTGCTGACCACGCGCCACACCCGCTTCGCCACCATGGTGCTGGCCTCGGTGCGGCGCCGGGCGGACCGGGTGACGGTCCGGCTGTCGGCGGCGGGCCACCCGGCGCCGCTCATCGTCCGCGCCGACGGGCGGGTGGAGGCCTCCCGCACCCGCGGCAGCCTGGTGGGAGCGCTGCCGCAGACCACGGTCGAGTCGGACACCGTGGAACTGGCCCCCGGCGAGGCCTGCGTGCTCTACAGCGACGGCATCACCGAGGCCCGCGGCGGCCCCCTCGGCGACGGGATGTTCGGCGAGGAACGGCTGCGGCGCGCCCTGGGGGAGTGCGCGCGGATGCCCGCCGAGGCGATCGTGGAGCGCGTCCTGATGCTCGCCACCCAGTGGGTGGCCGGCGGCCGGCAGGACGACATGGCCGTCATGGTCGTCGCCGCGCCGCGGGCGGACGGGCTGCCCCCGGCCGGCCAGCCCGGAGCCGGGGAGGCGGCCGCGTGACCGCCCCCGCACCGGCCCCCGCGGCGCCGGCGGCCGCGGGCGCGGAGCTGGCCGAGGAGCTCTGGGCCGCGGTCGTCCGGGGCAGCGAGGCGGCGGCCGCCGCCGCCGTCTTCGGCGCCCTGGCCGCCGGGGCGGGCCCGGAGTCGGTCCTGCTCGACGTGATCGGTCCGGTGCAGGCCCGGGTGGGCCTCGAATGGGCCGCCGACCGGCTGACGGTGGCCCAGGAGCACGCCGCCACGGCCATCAACGAGCGGGTGGTCGCCGCCCTCGCCCACCACCCGGCCGTCCTGGCCGCCGGGCCCGGCACGACACTGGGACGGGTCACCGTGGCCTGCGTCGACGGGGAGTGGCACGCCTTCCCCGCCCGGCTGCTCGCCCAGGTGCTGACCCTGCGCGGCTGGACGGTGGACTACCTCGGCGCCCAGGTGCCGACCCCGCACCTGATCGAGCACCTGCACCGGACGGGACCGGCCGCGCTGGCCCTGTCCGCCTCCCTCGCCCCCCGGCTGCCCACCGCCCACACGGCGATCACCGCCGCCCAGGCGGTCGGGGTGCCGGTGCTGGCGGGCGGCGCCGCCTTCGGGCCCGGCGGCCGGTACGCCCGCCTGCTGGGCGCCGACGCCTGGGCGGCCGACGCCCGCGGCGCGGCGGACCGGCTCGCGGCGGGCCTCGCCGCCCCCGTGCCCGGGCACCAGCCCATCGACGACCTCCCGCACCTCGCCGACCAGGAGTACACGCTGGTCGGCCGGAGCGCGCCGCACCTGGTCCGGGCCGTCATGGCCGGCCTCGCGGAGCGGATCCCGGCCGTGCGCGACTACACCGAGGAACAGCTGCAGCACACCGCCGAGGACGTGGCCCACCTGGTGGACTTCCTCGCCGCGGCCCTCTACACGGACGACCCGGAGCTGTTCGGCACCTTCCTGAGCTGGACCGCCGGCGTGCTCACCGCCCGCGCCGTGCCCGCCGCCTCCCTGCTGCCCGCCGTGGCGCTGCTGCGCCACGAGCTGCGCGACCTGCCCCGGGCGGTCGCCGTGCTCGACCACGGCCGTTGCGCGGTGGCGGCCGCCGCCGGTGCGCCGGCCACCGCTCCGACCCCAGAACACGGAATCCCGGCATGACCGCACACCCCGCCCCGGATCCCGGCTCCGACCCGTCCGACCCGGTCACCGTCCGGGTCGAGGACGACCTCGACCACGAGACCTGCGACACCCTGCTGGCGGCCGTCGCCGGCGCGCTCCGTGCCCACCCGTCCGCGCGGGCCGTCCGCCTGGACTGCGGCGCCATGACCATGTGCGATTCGATGGGGCTCTCCGCCCTGCTCCAGGTCCGCCGGCTCACCGACACCGCCGGCCTGCGGCTGGTGATCGACCACCGGCCTCCGCTGCTGGACCGCCTCCTCGAGCTCACCGGCACCGCCGACTACCTGCTCGGCCCGCCCGGCCCCGCGTGACCGCCGCTCGGACACGCGTCCGAAAAAGTGCGCATGCGGTGCGGGTTCGGGGGTAGACGCGGCCGGGTTGGCTCCGGCAGGGGCGGACCGTGACCGTTGTGCAGGAATTGAGGAGTGCGCCAGATGGCGGTAGTGGAATCGTCCGACCGGCTCGTCGAGCTGTTGACGCGGGACGTGTCGGTACTGGACCAGTGGGTGGAGGCCGTGGCCGGCATCCTCCGCGGCAGGATCAGCCGGGCGGAGCTGGAGCGGGAGCTGACCGACCTCTGCCAGGCGCTGGCCCAGGCCCTCCGCAACGGCGGGCTGGACTGGCAGGGCGAGGAGTACTCCGAGGTCCGGGCCCTGCTGGTGGAGCTCTCCCGCAGCCGGGCCCAGCACGGCTTCACCCCCACCGAAACCGCCACCAGCGTCTTCGCCTGCAAGGACGTGCTGGCGCCGACCACGGACACCTCCGCCGAGGACATCACCGCCTACCTGCAGCTGGCCCGGCTGCTGGACGCGCTGGGCCTGTTCACCATCGAGTCCTACGCCCGCACCCGTGAGGAGATCATCAGCGCCCAGGCCGAGCAGCTGCTCGAGCTCTCCACCCCGGTGGTGAAGCTCTGGGAGGGCGTGGTGGCGGTGCCGCTGGTCGGCACGCTGGACTCGGCGCGGACCCAGATCGTCATGGAGAAGCTGCTGCAGAGCCTGGTGGACTCCGGGTCCGAGCAGGCCATCGTCGACATCACCGGCGTGCCGGCGGTGGACACCGAGGTCGCCCAGCACCTGCTCAAGACCGTGGTGGCCGCCCGGCTGATGGGCGCCGAGTGCACCATCTCCGGCATCCGCCCGCAGATCGCCCAGACCCTGGTGGCACTCGGCGTGCAGTTCGGCGACATCGTCACCAAGGCGACCCTGGCCGACGCGCTGCGCTACGTGCTGCAGCGGATCGGCACCGACCGGTCCGTGGTCGGCGGTTCCCGGTGACCAACCGCGTCCCCATCCTCAAGCTCGGCCAGGTCCTGCTGGTGTCGATCCAGATCGACCTGGAGGACCAGACCGTGCTGGACCTCCAGGACGACCTGGCCGAGCGGATCGTGGCCACCGGCGCGGTCGGCGTCGTCATCGACATCACCGCCCTGGAGATCGTCGACTCCTTCGTGGGCCGGATGCTGGCCAACGCGGCGGCGATCTCCCGGATGCTCGACGCCGAGACCGTCGTGGTCGGCATGCGGCCGGCCGTGGCGATCACCCTGGTCGAGCTCGGCCTCTCGCTCGGGGGCGTGCGCACCGCCCTGACCCTCGAGAAGGGCCTCGCCCTGCTGGAGCGCGCCCGCGCCACTCGCGCGGACCGCGGATGACCGGGCCCGCGGACACCGTCGAACAGACCGTTCCGATCGTCTCCAACGACGACGTGGTGCGGGCCCGCCAGCTCGTCCGCACCCTCGCCCAGCAGTGCGGCCTCTCGCTGGTCGACCAGACCAAGCTGGTCACCGCGGCGAGCGAGCTGGCCCGCAACACCCTGGTCTACGGAGGCGGTGGCGCGATGCGCTGCGCCGCCCTGCGGCGGGACGGCCGGCAGGGCGTGCACGCCGTCTTCGAGGACAGCGGCCCCGGCATCCCCGACCTCGACCTGGCCCTCACCGACGGTTGGACCTCGGGCGGCGGCCTGGGGCTCGGCCTCAGCGGCGCACGCCGCCTGGTGGACGAGTTCGAGCTGGAGAGCTCGGCCGGGACCGGTACGAAGGTGTCGGTGACCAAATGGGCCCGCTGACCCTCCCCCTGCTCGAGTGCGAGGACGCGGCCTGGTTCCGGGAGGCCGAGACGCTGCCCGCCGCCGCCCGCACCGCGGCCCGGGCCATCGCGCACCGGGCCGGCCTGCTGCCCGAGCGGGTCGCCGAGGTCGGACTCGCGGTCAGCGAGGCCGCCACCAACCTGCGCCGCCACGCCGTCGACGGGTCGCTGCTGCTCCGCCTGGTGCGCACCGACACGGAGGCGGCACTGGAGTTCGTCACCCTGGACAGCGGACCCGGGATGGCCGACGTCCCGCACGCGCTCACCGACGGCGTCTCCTCCGGCGGCACCCTCGGCATCGGCCTTGGCGCCATCTCCCGCCTGGCCGACACCTTCGACCTGCTCTCCGTGCCCGGCGAAGGAACCCTGATGACCGCCCGCTTCTGGAACCGCACGCCCGGCGGCCGCCGTGCCGCGGCCGTCCGGGAACCGGTGGTCGCGGGGATCACCCGGCCGATGAGCGGTCAGGACCACTGCGGGGACGCGTGGGCCGCCCGGTCCGTGCGGCCGGGGCCGCCCGCCGCGCCGGCCGACGGCGGCGCCGGCGTCCACCGGGTGGCCCACCCCGCGGGCGGCCTGGACTGGTCGGTGCTCACCGGCAGCGCCCCGCGCCCGCGGCCGGTCCCGCGCGAGGAGCGGCCGCACCCGGCCGCGCCGCCCGCGCAGACCACCGGGTTCCTGGTGGTGTTCTGCGACGGCCTGGGCCACGGTCCGCTGGCCGCCAGGGCCACCCGGACCGCGGTGGAGGCCTTCCGCCGCAGCCCGGCACGGTCGCCCGAGGGAGTGCTCGCCGACATCCACCGGGAGATGAGGTCCGGCCGGGGCGGCGCGGTGGCGGTCGCGCTGGTCGAGCCCGCCGAGAACCGGGTCACCTTCTGCGGCGTCGGCAACATCGCCACCTTCGTGGTGGACCCGCACTCCGGCACCCGGCGGTCGCTGCCCTCCGCACCGGGCATCGTCGGCCACCAGATGCCCACCCTGCACACGGTCCGCCACGAGCTGCCGCCCGGCAGCGCGGTGGTCATGCACTCCGACGGACTGACCGACCGCTGGCAGGTCCCCGGGCTGGCCCGCGCCCTCTCCCACCTGCCCGTCACGGCCGCCGCGCTGCTGCTGCGCGACGCGGGCGTGCGGCGGGACGACGCCGGGGTCCTGGTCGCGAAGGGGCTGTGGTGAACAGCGTGACGGAGCCGGCGCCCGTGCGGTTGGGGAGCATCGGCGTCGCCTCGGTGCAGGACACCTTCGCGCTGCGCCGCACCGGCAAGGCGGTCGCCGAACTGCTCGGCTCGGACGGCCAGGAGGCGGTCCGGCTCGCGACCGCCCTGAGCGAGCTCGGCCGCGACCTGTGCGGCTCGCAGCGGCTCGCCGCCCACTTCGACCTGCACGGCGCGCCCCGGCCCGCACTGCACGTCACCCTCGAGTGGCGCGGGGGAGCGGGCCCCAGCGGCGATGCACTGGAGGCGGCGGCGCGCCTGCTCCCCACCGACCGGGGGCGGAGCGCCGCGGGTGGCTGGGTCCGGTTGGAGCAGCGGCTGGCCTCGGCTCCCGCCGCCGAGGGGCCGGAGCAGGCCGAACAGCTGCTGGTCGCGCACACCGGCAGCAGCGACCTGGAGGACGCCCAGGCCCAGACCCGCGACCTGATCACGGCCCTGGAGCAGACCAGGGCCCAGGGCGAGGAGCTCAGGCATCTCAACGAGGAACTCGCGGAGACCAACCGCGGCGTCGTCGCGCTCTACGCGGAACTCTCGGAGGAGCTGGAGGAGACCAACCGCGGCGTGGTCGCCCTCTACGCGGAACTGGAGGAGAAGTCCCAGCAGCTGCGCGAGGCCAGCGAGGCCAAGTCCCGGTTCTGGGCCAACGTCAGCCACGAGCTGCGCACCCCGGTCAACGCCGTGGTCGGGCTGGCCGAGATGTCGATCGCCGACGCGGACGCCCCGGCCGAGGAGCGCGCGCACCGGCTCTCCCTGATCGCCGACTCCGGGCGCACCCTGCTCGCCCTCGTCGACGAACTCCTCGACGTGGCCAAGGCGGAGTCCGGCACCCTCGAACCCGCCTGGGCGCCGCTGGACCTGCGGGCCGTGCTCGCCCACCTCGAGGGCACCCTGCGCGGCCTCGCCCGGCCCGGCGTCACCCTGGTGGTCGAGGCGCCCGAGCACGTCGGCCCGCTGCTGGGCGACGAGACGATGCTCACCAGGATCCTGCGCAACCTGCTGTCCAACGCCCTCAAGTTCACCGAGGCCGGCTCCGTCCGGCTGGCCGCCCGCCTGGACGGACCAGCGGAACCCGGCCGCCCCGCGCAGCTGGTGCTCACCGTCTCCGACACCGGCATCGGCATCCCCGCCGACCAGCAGGAACGCGTCTTCGAGGAGTTCTACCAGGTCAGGGGCGCGCACCAGCGGGGCCGCCCCGGGACCGGGCTGGGCCTGCCCTACGCCCGCCGCCTGGTCGGGCTGCTCGGCGGCACGATCCGGCTGGACAGCGCCCCCGGGTGCGGCACCACCATCACGGTGACCCTGCCCAGCCGTCCCGCGCCCGGCCCCGGCGAGGAGGAACGCGCCGCGGTGCTCCTCCTGGTGGACGACGACCCGGCCTTCCGCGCCGTCCTGCGGCCGCTGCTGGAGCAGATCGCCGACCGCGTCGTCGAGGTCGCCGACAGCCGGGACGCGCTGGAGGCCGTCCGGCGCGAACGCCCCGACGGCCTCTTCCTCGACCTGCAGATGGACGGCCTCGACGGCTACCAGGTGCTCGCCCGGCTCCGGGCGGCCCCGGACCTGAGCGCCCTGCCCGTGGTCATCCTCACCTCGGCCGGCCTCTCCACCGTCGACCGGGGCCGGCTGGCCCACGCCCGCTCGGTGCTGAGCAAGTCCTCGCTGACCGGCCGGCGGCTGGCCCTGGCCCTGCGCGCCGACGGGCCGGAGCACCCGGCGCCGGAACACGCCGACGAGGGCCGATCGTGACCGGCACGCCCCGCGACGCCGGACCCGCCACGGTCCTGGTCCTCGACGACAACGACACCACCCGCTACATCGTCGGCAGCTGGCTGGGCCGGGCCGGGCACGCCGTCGTCGAGGCGGTCGACGGCGCCCAGGCGCTGGAGCTGCTGGACGCCGCCCGGCCCGAGGAACTGCCCGAGCTGGCCATCGTGGACGTCCGGCTGCCCGACATGACCGGTTTCGAGGTGTGCGAGCGGATCAAGCAGCGGCCGCACACGGCCGACCTGCCGGTGGTCCACATCTCGGCCACCGCCATCGAGGCCAGCGACCGCACCCAGGGCCTGCACCGCGGCGCCGACGCCTACCTGACCGAACCCATCGACCCGGCCGAACTCCAGGCCACGGTCACCGCGGTGCTGCGGTACACCCGGGCCCGGCGGCGGGCGGAACGGCTCGCGGCCCAGGTCGCCGCGCTCCACCGCAGCACCCTCGCGCTCTACGGCGCGGGGGGCACCGAGGCGCTGGTCACCGCCGCCGCCTCGGGCGCGACCGAACTCGGCGCCGCCCGGGCCACCGTCGTCGTGCTGGGCCCGCACGGCGAGACGCTCAACCTCGCGCACTGCTCCGAGCCCGGGACCGCCGGGCCCGGGCAGCAGGCAGCGGTCCGGGTGGCGACCGCCTCGCCGGACCTCCTCGACGCGCTCGCCCACCACGCCCTCGGCGACGCCACCGGCACCGACACCGCGCAGCTGACCGCAGCCGAGTGGCAGGACGCGCTGGCGGGGAACACCGAACCGGGGGACACCCCGCCCCCGGGCCCGGTCACGCTGTTCGCCGCCCGGACCAAGCCGGGCCGCCCGCCGGTGGCGCTGGCCGTCGATCCGCGGGCGGCGGCCGGGCCGGACGAGCTCCGGCTGCTCTCCCAGCTGACCCAGGCCACCGCGCTCGCCCTGGAAGCCCTGCGCAGCCAGGCGGAGGAACACGCGCTGGCCCTCACCCTCCAGCGCAGCTTCCTCCCCAGCCGGCTCCCCGCCGTCGCGGGCGTGGACCTCGCCGTCCGCTACGAACCCGCCTCCGACCGCAGCGAGATCGGCGGCGACTTCTACGAGGCCATCGACACCCCGGCCGGACTGCTGCTCGCCATCGGCGACGTCGCCGGGCACTCCCTGGAAGCCGCCATGGTGATGGGCGAACTGCGGCACGCGCTGCGCGCCTACGCCCTGGAGGGGCACGATCCGCAGACCCTGCTGCACCGGCTGGACACCCTGCTGGTGCGGCTGCGCCCCGGCGTCACCGCCACCGTCTGCCTCGTGCTGATCGAACCAGGGCGCCGCCGGATCCACGTCGCCAACGCGGGCCACCTGCCGCCGCTGCTGCGGTCACCCGACGGCACGGTCCGCTACCTGACCGAACACGGCATCCTGCTCGGCCTGGACCTGCCCCAACCACCCGCCGCCGCCCACGACACACCACCGGGGAGCACCCTCCTGCTGGTCACCGACGGCTTGGTCGAGGTCCCCGGGGAGAACCTGGAGGACGGCCTCGCGGGCCTGCGCGAGTTCTTCGCCGGCGCCCCGGCCGACCCCGAAGCCGCCGGCGACCTGCTGCTCGGCAGCTTCGCCAAGGCCCAGGCCGACGACGTCGCCCTGCTGCTCGCCCACCTCCACTGACCCCGCCCAGCTCCACCGACCCCGCCCGGCCCGCTGCCCGACCCGCCCGACCCGCCCGACCCGCCCGACCCGCCCGACTGCCCCCGGAGCCCAGGTGCCCGCCTACACCCTCACCATCGACGTCCGTGCCGAGCCGGCGGGCGCGACCGTCGTCGTGCTCACCGGCGAACTGGACTACCACACGGCAGCACGGCTGCACCGGACCTTCGAACGCCTCCCGGCCGGCCTCCCGCTGGTACTGGACCTCACCGGCCTGCGGTTCTGCGACTCGATGGGGATCGCCGAACTCATCTTCGCCGCCCAACGACCCCCGCACCCCGGCACGCCGCTCCCACTGGTCGCGGCACCACCCGACCTCAAGCACCTGCTCACCCTCACCGGAGTGGACGGCCTGGTGTCCCACCACGCCCGCCTCGACCAGGCCCTGACGGCCCTGCAAGCGGCACGGCCGGACCCTCCGGGCGAGCATTGAGTCCGGTCCGCCCCACCAGCACCCCACCCGAGGAACCACCGTGAGCTCCCCGTTCGCCCCCTACTGCTTGGGCGCCGCCCTCGTCCTGCTGCTCTTCCTGCGCCGTTTCCGCGGCGACCGGCGCAGGTTCGGCAACGGCGTCCTGCTCGGCCTGGGCACGGTGCTGCTGCTCGCCGGCGCGATCGTCGAACTCGACCGCTTCCCCCGCCCGCTGGCGCGGGCCGCGACCGCCGGCATCCTCGTCGGGGCCGTGCTGACCGCGCTGGTGACCGCCGGGTTCCTGCTGGCCAACGGGATCCGGGTGGCCCGGCGGGAGGGCGGCGGCAGACCGGCCACCCTGCTCACGGGGGCGGCCGGACTGGCCATCCTCGGCCTGCTCGGCCTGCTCACCGCCGCCGCCCGGTTCGAGAACGGCGTGCTGCGGGCCATCGCCGGGGGTGCCCTGCTGGTGGCGGGGTACCTGTCGTTCCTCTGCGCCTGCTTCGTCGGCTACGCCCTGCTCTACCAGCGGCTCCCGGCGCGCCGCCGGGTCGACTTCGTGGTGGTGCTCGGCGCCGGACTGGTCGACGGCTCCACCGTCCCGCCGCTGCTGGCCTCCCGGCTGGACCGCGCGCTGTCGCTGTACCGGCGGCAGGCGGCGGACGGACGGGCGCCGGTGCTGCTGGCCTCCGGCGGCAAGGGCTCGGACGAGCAGGTGCCGGAGGCCGAGGCGATGGCGGAGTACCTGGCGGCGCGCGGGGTGCCACGGGACCACCTGCTGCAGGAGCGGGACTCCGTGAACACCACGGAGAACCTGCGGTTCAGCGGCGAGCTGATGGAGCGTCTGCGGCCCGGCTACCGCTGCGTCATCGTGACCAACGACTTCCACGCGCTGCGGGCGGCCATCACCGCTCGCCGGGCCGGCGTCCGCGGTGAGGCCGCCGGCTCGCCCACGGCGGCGTACTACTGGCCCAGCGCCACGCTCAGGGAGTTCGTGGCCGTGCTGACCGCCTACCCCGTGACGAACCTGGTGGCCTGCGCGCTGCTGGCCGCCGCGGGAGCCCGGGCCGGCGGGCAGGGGTAGGGGCAGGGGCTCGTCGAGCCTGCGGGGGTTCGTGGCCGTGCTGATCGGCTGGGGGCCTAGCCGGCCCGCCCCGCACCGTCACGGGGCAGGCCGCGGTGGCGGTAGAGCAGCAGGGCCACGTCGTCCCCGTAGCCGCCGGCCGCGGACAGCCGGGTGGTGAGGTGGTCCGCCAGCTGGTCGAGCGGCAGGTCGGCATCCGCCCGGAGCACCTCGGCGGCCCGCTCGATGCCCTCGGTCAGCGTGCTCCCGCGCCGTTCCACCAACCCGTCGGTGTAGAGCAGCAGGACGGCGCCCGGCGGCAGCGTCGCGGTGGCGCCGGGGCGCGGCAGCCCGGGACCGACGGCCAGCGGCAGCGAGCGGCCGCCCTCCAGCAGGGCGGTCGTCCCGTCGGGCCGGGCCAGGATGCCCGGCGGGTGGCCCGCGCTGGAGTAGCGCAGTTCGCCCGTCGCGGTGTGCAGGACGGCGCAGAACACGGTGGCGCAGAGCGCGCCGGGGATGGTGGCGGCGAAGGTGTCCAGCGCGGCCAGCGCCCGGGCGGGGTCGTGGTCCTGGAGCAGCAGCGCCCGGCAGGCGCTGCGCAGCTGGCCCATCACGCTGGCCGCTTCGAGCCCGTGGCCGACGCAGTCGCCGACCACGATGCCGATCCGCCCGCCGGGCAGGGCCATCGTGTCGTACCAGTCGCCGCCGACCTCCAGGGGGCGGCTGGCGGGCTCGTAGCGGGCGGCGAACCGGTCCGGCAGGTCGGCCGGGCCCAGGATGGCGCGCTGCAGGGCGATGGCGGTCTCGCGGTCCCGGTCGATCCGGTGGGCGCGGGTCAGGCCCTGTGCGAGGCGGTCGGCCAGCAGGGCGAGCAGGGTTCCGTCCTCCGGGCCGAACGGGCGCCGGCCGCCGGGGCCGCCCGGGTCGCCCAGGTCGAGGGTGAGGGCCAGCGGGCCGTCCGGGTGGTCGAGGAGGATCCCGGCCCCACCGGGGAAGGGGGTCGGCGTCAGCACCGGCGCCCGGCGCAGTGCGGAGAGCCGCTCCCGCTCGAACCGGGGCAGGTCCGACCAGTCGGGGACGGGCCGGCCGGGCGTGCCGCTGACGGCCAGCAGCTCGGCGGGCGGCGCGGTGAGGTCGCCGCGGACGAAGCGGGCGGCCAGCACCCGGCGGGCCCGCCACAGGTCGCGCAGCTGCTCCACCGCGCGGGTCAGGGCCCCGGCGGTGTCGGGGGCGCGGGTCAGCCGGTCGTTGAGGGTGGCGAGGGCCTGCTCGCGGCGCGCCGAGTAGTGCTCGGCCGTCACGTCGCGCATCGTGCCGACGATGACGGTGCGTCCGGTCGCGGGATCCTGGACCCGGTTGGCGGCGACCTGGACCCAGAGGCGGCGGCCGTCGGCGGCGCGCATGGGCACCGTCGTGCGGCCGCCACCGTCGAGGGCGCGCCGGGCGACGGTGGCGGCCCGGCGCCGCAGGCCGGCGTCGACGGGGGTGCCGGGCTGTCCCGGGCCTGGGGTGCCGTCCGGGCCGGGGGCGTCCTGGGCGCCGGTTCCGAGCAGGGCGGTGAACGCCGCGTTGGTCTCGACCAGCCCGCCGTCCTCGTCGCAGACGAAGAAGGCGTCCTGGAGGGAGTCGACCAGGGCGGCGCGCCAGCGCGAGTGGTGGTCGCGCAGCCGGGAGAGTTCGACGGCCGAGCGCACGCGGGCCAGCAGGTCGGTGGTGGCGAAGGGCTTGGTCAGGTAGTCGTCGGCGCCGGAACCGAGGCCTTCGACGGAGGCCTCCTGGCCGGCCCGCGCGGACAGCAGCAGGACCGGGACGGTGGCGGTGCGCGGGTCGGCGCGCAGCCCCGCCACCAGGTGGAGGCCGTCCAGACCGGGCATCATCACGTCGCTGATCACCAGCTCCGGCACGTCCCGCCGGGCCGAGGCCAGGGCCTCCAGCCCGTCGGCGGCCAGGGTGACCCGGTAGCCGGCGCCGCGCAGCAGCCTGTCGAGGTAGTCGCGCATGTCGGCGTTGTCGTCGGCGACCAGCACCTGCGCGGGCACCGGGCCGTTCCCGGCGCTCGCGGGTTCCGCGGAGGACTCGGAGCGGGCCTCGGCCGCGGAACCGTCCGGGAGCCACCGCAGCGCCTCCTGGAGGAAGGGCTCGGCGCGGCCGGACAGCCGGCCGTCCTCGGTGTCCCGATGCGCTGGTGAGCCGCCGTTCGGCGCGGGCGCCGGCGCCAGCGGCAGCGAGACCGTGAAGCGACTGCCCCGGCCGGGCTCGGAGGCGGCGGCGATGGTGCCGCCGTGCAGCTCGACCACCTCCTTCACCAGCGCCAGGCCGATCCCGCTCCCCTCGTGCGATCGGGCCCGAGTGTTCTCGACGCGGTGGAAGCGCTCGAACAGGTGCGGGAGCTCGGCGGCGGGGATGCCGACGCCGGTGTCCTCGACCTCCACCCGCGCCCTCCCGCCCGCCGCCTGCACCCGGACCCGGATCGCACCGTCGAAGGTGTACTTGAGCGCGTTGCCGAGGAGGTTGAACACCACCTTCTCCCACAGGCCGCGGTCGATCAGCACCGGAGCGGGGAGCGGGGGGCAGTCGACCTCGAGCTCCAGCCCGGCCCGCTCGACGGCGGAGCGGAAGGCGGCGGCCAGATCGGCGGTGACGGCCGCGAGGTCGGCGGGTTCGAGGCGGGCCCGCATGCGGCCGGCCTCGATCTGGGAGAAGTCGAGCAGCGAGTTGACCAGCCGACCGAGCCGCAGGCCGTTGCGGTGCACCGTCTCCAGGTCCGCGCGCACCGCCTCGTCGGCGTCCGCGAGCTGCCGCCGCAACTCCTCGACCGGTCCCACGATGAGCGTCAGCGGCGTCCGGAACTCGTGGCTGATGTTGTAGAAGAACGCGGTCTTCGCCCGGTCGAGCTCGGCCAGCTCCCGGGCGCGGCGCCGCTCCAGCTCGTAGCTGCGGGCGCTGGCCACCCCGGAGGCCAGGTGCCCGGCGACCAGGTCGACGAAGCCGCGGTAGCCGTCGTCCAGCGCGCGGAACCGGTTCAGGCCCGCGACCAGGAACCCGGTCGGCCGGGCGCCCGCGACGCCCAGCGGCACCACCAGCGCCTGGCGCGGGGGTTCGTGCCAGGCCCCGGACGGCAGCCCGGCGAACGGTTCGCCGGTCAGCTCCACCAGCGACGCCCGCCCCCGCCCGGCGGCCTCCGCGGCCTCCTCGGGCCAGCGGCGGGCGGCGGCGGCCTGGGGGTCGGTGAAGCCCGAGGAGGAGGCGAGCCGGGCCGTGCCGTCCTCCTCGAAGAGGTAGGTCAGGGTGAAGGGCAGGCAGAACGGGTTGCGGGAGAGCTGTTCCGCGCTGAAACCGAGGAACTGCCGCTCGGTCCGCACCGCGTCGGGGGCCGATCCCAGGTCGCGCAGGGTCCCCATCCGCCGCTCGGAGATCACCCGCTGGGTCTCCTCGCTGACCACGCACAGCACACCCGCCACCCGGCCCGCCTCGTCGCGCAGCGGGCTGTACGAGAAGGTGTGGTAGCTCTCCTCGACGTACCCGGACCGCTGCAGGAGCAGCATCAGGCCCTCGTCCCAGGTCGCCCGGCCTTCCTCCAAGACGCTGGTGACGCGCGGCCGGACGTCCTCCCACACCTCCGCCCAGACCTCCCGGAACGGTCGCCCGAGCGCCCACGGGTACTTGTGGCCGAGGGTGTCGCGCCGGTAGGCGTCGTTGCAGAAGAAGGTCAGCTCCGGGCCCCAGGCCATCCACATGGAGAACCGCGAGGAGAGCAGGATGTCCAGCGCCGTGCGCAGGCTCTGCGGCCAGCCGCCCGGCTCCCCGAGCGGTGTGGCCGACCAGTCCACCCGAGCCAGGTCCGCGCCGACCGACGGGTCCGCGCCGAACGGGTCGTGCTCGGGGGTGCCCCGATCCGTTCCGGTCACCCGGTCCACCTGCCCTCCTGCCCACTCGGCGTCCGTGCCGTCCTCGGCCCATTGTGGCCCGGCGGACGGACGGGCGGCACAGCGCGCCCGGCAGGATCCGTAGGACGAGGGCCTAGCATGACGGCATGACGGACGACAACAGCCTGGCGCCGCCTCCACCGGGAGAGCGCGTGTCGGTCCTCGCGCTCAGCGGCGAACTGGACTACGACACCGGCCGCGGACTCACCGACTCACTGCAGGAGGCCATCGCCGGCGGATCGGCCGTGCTGGCGGTGGACCTCTCGCGGGTCAGCTTCGCCGACTCCTTCGCGCTGCGCGCCCTCGTCCTGGCACAGCGGGGGATCGAGGACGCGGGAGGCAGGATGGTCCTGGTGGGACCGCTGGCCCCGGCCGTGCTCCGGCTGTTCGAAATCACCTCCACCGACGGCTTCTTCACCGTCGTCGGCAGCGTCGAGGAGGCCGAGCGGGCCGCATCCGCCGCCCGTCCGTCCGGGGCGGGCCCGCTATGACATGGCTCGTACAGGTATCGTCCCCGCCCTCACGGGTACATGCGACAAGGTCGCCCGACCGAGACCAACGCCCAGTCCGCAGCGTGCACCACCCGATTCGAGGCCGTGATATGTCCCAGCCCGACGCACTGGTCTCGAGCCCGGACGGGAACCTCCGACGGCGGCCGGCGGAGCCGGTGCGCACCGCCGCCGAGGCCCGTTCCCGGCTCGCGGCCCTGCTCGCGACGGTCGACGGCGGTAGCCCGGCCACCGTCGAGGACGCCAAACTGGCCGTCACCGAACTCGTCATCAACGCCCAGAGCCACGGCGGCGGCATGACGCGCTTCGACGCCCGGCTGGACCCCGAGCAGGACGCCCTGGTGGTCGAGGTCGAGGACGCGAACGACGGCCGGCCCGAGGGCGAGACGCTCGACCGCCGCGACCTGGCGGCCCCCGGCGGTCGCGGCTGGGCCATGGTCCAGCTCCTCGCGACCACCTGCGCCGTCGAGTCCCTGCCCGGCGGCGGCAAGCGCATCCGGGTCACCTTCCTGCTCCGGCCGGGGTCGCCTGCGGAGTCCTGAGGTGCGCGGGGGCCGGCCGTGCGCCCGGTCCCCGCGGTTCGCCGGGCGGCGCGGGGAGCTCGACCGCTCCGATACTGTGCCGGGCATGAACCCGGACGGCTGGCTGACGGACACTCGGACCTCCTACGACACCGTCGCGGCCGGCTACGCCGACTACATCCGCGACGCGCTGGCGGGGGCACCCTTCGTGCGGTCGGGGCTCGCGCTCTTCGCCGACCTGGTGCGCGCCGCCGGCGGCGGGCCGGTGGCGGACGTGGGCTGCGGACCCGGCCACGTCACCGCCCACCTGCGCGAGCTGGGCCTCGACGCGTTCGGCATCGACCTGTCGCCCGGGATGGTCGAGGTGGCCCGGCGCGACCATCCCGGGCTGCGGTTCGAGGTGGGTTCGATGACCGACCTCGCCCTCGCCGACGGGTCCGTCGCCGGCCTGCTCGCCTTCTGGTCGCTGATCCACATCCCCGACGAGGCCGTCCCCGGGGTCCTGGCCCAGTTCCGCCGGGTGCTGCGTCCCGGTGGACCGCTGCTGCTCGGCTTCCACGCCGGCACCGGGTCGCGGCTGAAGACGGAGGGCTATGGCGGCCACCCGATGAAGGTGTACGTCCACCGCCGCCACCCGGACCAGCTGGCGGCCTGGCTCCGCGAGGCCGGCTTCCTGGTCGAGGGCCAGCTGCTCACCGACCCCGACGGCGCCGCACCGGGGGCGATGCTCTACGCGCGCTGCCCCGGCGGGCGGTAGGGAGCCGCACCCCGCACCTCGTCTGCGCCGGGACGATGGACGCCGTCGGCGACGGCGCCGACCCGATCAGGCCGGGTCGTCGTAGCTGCTGGTGCCGGCGTCGAGGAGCGGAGTGGTCGGTGGTTGTTTGAGGTGGGTGGGGGCGAGGGCGCGGAGGGCGTGTTGTCCGATGAGGGTGACGAGGGTTCCGAGGGCGATACCGGAGAGTTGGAAGTCGGCGGTGAATTTGAGGGTGACGTTGCCGATGCCGATGATGATGCCGGCGGCGGTGGGGACGAGGTTGAGGGGGTTGGTGAGGTCGACCTTGTTGTGGATCCAGATCTGGGCGCCGAGCAGGCCGATCATGCCGTAGAGGATGACGGTGATGCCGCCGAGGACGCCGCCGGGGATGGCGGCCACGACGGCGCCGAACTTCGGGCAGAGGCCGAAGAGGATGGCGAAGCCGGCGGCGCACCAGTAGGCGGCGGTGGAGTAGACGCGGGTGGCGGCCATGACGCCGATGTTCTCGGCGTAGGTGGTGGTGGCGGGCCCGCCGACGGCGGTGGCGAGGACGGTGGCGGCGCCGTCGGCGGTGATGGCGGTGCCGAGGCGGTCGTCGAGCGGGTCGCCGGTCATCTCGGAGACGGCCTTGACGTGCCCCGCGTTCTCGGCGATGAGCGCGACGACGACCGGCAGGGCGACGAGGACGGCGGAGAGGGAGAAGCTGGGCGCATGGGTGTGGGGCAGGCCGATCCAGCGGGCGTGGCCGACGGCGGAGAGGTCGAGCCGCCAATGGTCGGTGGCGGGGGCGCCGCCGATGGAGGAGTGGATCTTGCCGAAGGCGCGGTCGAGGAGCCAGGAGAGGGCGTAGCCGAAGAGCAGCCCGAGGAAGATCGCGATGCGTGACCAGAACCCGCGCAGTACGACGAGGGCGAAGGCGGTGAATGCGGTGGTGAGCAGTGCGGTCCACTGGTCCTGGGGCCAGTAGGTGCCGGCGGCCACGGGCGCGAGGTTGAAGCCGATGAGCATGACGACGGCGCCGGTGACGACGGGCGGCAGCACGGCATGGACGACGCGGGCGCCGAAGGCCTGGACGACGGCGCCGCAGGCGGCGAGGACGGCGCCGGTGACGAGCAGCGCGCCGGTGAGGGTGGCGGCGGTGCCGCCCTGGGTCTTGATGACGGCGGCGACACCGACGAAGGAGAGGCTGGACCCGAGGTAGGAGGGGATGCGGCCGCCGGTGGCGAGCAGGAAGAAGATGGTGGCCACACCGGAGACGAGGACGGCGAGGTTGGGGTCCAGCCCCATGAGCACGGGCGCGACGAAGGTGGCCCCGAACATCGCCACGACGTGCTGGGCGCCGAGCCCGAGGGTGCGGCCCCAGGAGAGGCGTTCGTCGGGTCGGACCACGGCTCCGGGGGCGGGGCTGCGGCCGTCGCCGTGGAGCTTCCATCCGAATGCGAGCTTCATGCGGTGTGCCTCTCCGGTCCGTGATGGGTGCTGCGTGATGCTGCGTTTGGTGATCTGGCATCAGGTGAGGGTCATCATGCACGGGTGGGGGTGGTGGGGGGCGGGTCCGGTGGGTGGTGGCGGTGCGTTTGCGGCTCGGGCGGTGGTGAGGGCGGGTTCGATGTTGGCGCGGATCGGCTGACCCCCGCTCGCGCGGGGAGGAGCAGGACGGCCTTCGGGGTGGTGGTCACTGACCCGGCTGACCCTCGCTTGCGCGGGGAGGAGGCGCCCGGCAGCGTCTCGACCTGGATGCCGACCGGCTGGCCGCCGCTCGCGTGGCGAGGAAGGACTACCGATCACAGGGCCCGAGTTGACGCCCGGCTGATACGAAAATCCACTGTTTCTGCAGGTCAGGCCACCTCCACCGATTGGAGCGAGACTTGGTAGCCAAGCTGGTTGAGTTGGCCGACAAGGCG
>NZ_JBIAGU010000028.1:0-125690 GCF_042869935.1 Kitasatospora sp. NPDC006697 | reverse complement strand
CACCTCCAGCTCACGGGCCGTCAGCACCGAGAGCTCGGCGGGCGGCCCGGCCGGGGCGGCCGGCTGCGAGAGGAACCGGGAGATCAGCGAGCGGGGGGGGGGGGGGGGGGGCGGGGGGGCCCCCCCCCCCCCCCCCCCCCCCCCCCCCCCGCCGCGTGGTGATCCGGCGGGCCGTCAGTCGGTGCTGACCCAGAGCTCCTGCACGCTGTTGCTGATGAACGACTCGATCGGGCGCGGCTGCTCGGCGGGCCGGGACAGGCGCAGGTCCGGGAAGCGGGTGAAGAGCGAGCGCAGGGCGATCTCCGACTCCAGGCGGGCCAGGCCGGCGCCGATGCAGAAGTGGGCGCCGTGGCCGAAGGAGAGGTGGCGGTTGGCGGCGCGGGACGGGTCGAAGACGTCGGCGTCCGCGTAGTGCCCGCCGTCCCGGCCGGCCGCCGCGTAGGAGGCGACCAGTGCCTCGCCGCGCCGGATCAGGTACTCGCCGATCGCGATGTCCGCCGTGGCGTACCGCAGCGGGAACTGGCCCACCGGGGCGTCGAACCGCATGGTCTCCTCGACCACCGCCGGCCAGCCGACCTCGCCCTTGCGCACCTGGGCCGCCCGCTCGGGTGTGCTGAGCAGCGCCCGTACGGCGTTGGTGATCAGGTTGAGCGTGGTCTCGTGGCCGGCGATCAGCAGGGTCATCATGGTCCCGGCCAGCTCGTCGTCGCTCAGCCGCTCGCCCGCCTCGCGGGCGGCGATCAGCGCGCTCGTCAGGTCGTCCCGCGGATCGGCGCGCCGCTCCTCGACGTGCGCGGCGAGCAGCCGGTACATGCCGAGCTGCGCCGCGGCCGCCTCGCCCGGCTCGGCGGCGGTGCTGATCACCAGGTCGCTCAGCTCGTGCAGGGCGTCCTGCCCGGTGGGCGGCAGGCCGAGCAGCTCGCCGATCACCCGCATCGGGAGCGGATAGGCGAGCGCCGAACGGAGCTCGAACTCGCCGTCCAGCGGCTCCAGCAGACTGTTCGTCAGGTCCATGATCCGCGGTCTCAGCTGCTCGATCCGGCGGGGCGTGAGCGCCTGGGTGACGAGGGAGCGCAGCCGGCGGTGCTCGTGCCCGTCGGTGGTGAGCATGCCCTGGGTGGTGACGAAGTTGATCAGCGGCCAGTCCGCCGGCAGCTTCCCCTCGGTGTAGAGCGTCCAGTTGGCCGGGTCCTTGCTCACCCGCGGATCCGTGAGCAGGTCCTGCAGCACCTGGTGGTGCGTGACCGCCCAGGCCGCCACCCCGCCCGGCAGCTCCACCAGCGCCACCGGCCCCAGTCCCCTCAACCGGGCGTTCTCCTGGTGCTGCGCCTGTCCGAACGGGTCGAGGGGAGTCGGGATGAGGGTGTCCGAGGTTCTCATGCCGCGCACCATACGCGCGTTGGTGCGGACTGGGCAGGGGTGTGGTCGGAGCACGTCGGGAGTGAACGGGGGCGCGGGGGCGGTCATCGCTGCCCGCCGGGAGCTCCGGCGTTTCCGGGCCGGCGCCTCCTCGCCCTCGGGCAGCGGCGTCGGCCGGGAGCGCGGATACCCTGCCCCGGGCGGGTCGGCCGCAGCGAGCGGCCCCGGAACGCGAATGAGGTGGGCTCGGGTGGTGCGGTCGGCCGGCGGTGCGGCGCAGCAGGCGGCCTCGCAGCAGGGCATGCGGCGGCAGAACCTGGCGCTGGTGCTGCGCACGGTCGCGGACCACGGGCCGCTCTCCCGCGCGGAGGTCGCGGCCCGCACCGGGCTGACGCGGGCGGCCGTCTCCAGCCTGGTCACCGAGCTGACCGAGCCGGCGGTGCTGGGCGAGGCCGAGCCGGAGCCGACCGGGCGGGTCGGCCGCCCCGGGGCCGCGCTCACCGTCAGCGAGCGCGGGCCCGCCGGGATCGGGCTGGAGATCGGCGTCGGCCACCTGGCGGCCTGCGCGGTCGACCTGTGCGGACGGGTCCGGGCCGAGCGGCGCTCGGAGGGCGCCAACCGGGGGCGCCCGTCAGGCGAGGTGCTGGCCGAACTGGCCGGGCTCGCCGCTGCGGTGGCCGAGCAGGTGGCGGCGGACGGGCTGCGGCCGGTCGGACTCGGCGTCGCCGTGCCGGGGTTGGTCGGGGGCCGTCCGGGGGCCGTGCAGCACGCGCCCAACCTGGACTGGCGGGAGGTGCCGGTTCGTGAACTGATCTCCCCTCAGCTTGACTGCGGGCTCGCGGGGTTGGAGATCGTGCTGGAGAACGAGGCGAACCTGGGCGCGCTGGCCGAGCTGCGAGCCGGGGCCGGCAGCCCGGACATGGTGCACCTGTCGGCGGAGGCGGGCATCGGCGCCGCGCTGCTGGTGGAGGGGCGGCTCTTCCGCGGAGCGCGGGGATTCGCGGGGGAGTTGGGGCACATGCCGGTGCACCCCGAGGGCCGGCGCTGCGCCTGCGGGGCGCGCGGCTGCCTGGAGCGGTACGCCGGACTGGCCGAGGTGCTGCGCGCGGCCGGCGTCGACGACCGGGCGGGCGGTGACGGGGTGGCGCTGCTCGCCGAGCGGGCGGGAGCCGGGGACGAGGCGGCACTGGCGGCGCTGGACGGCGCCGGGCGGGCGCTGGGGATCGCGCTGGCGGGGGCGGTCAATCTGATGGACCCGGCGGCAGTGGTACTCGGCGGCGCCTACGCCCAGTTGGCCGGCTGGCTGCTGCCGCCGGTCGCGGCCGAGCTGGCCGAGCGGGTGACCGTGCGGCCCTGGGAGCCGGGCGCGCTGCGCGGGTCCGCGCTCGGCCGGACCGGGCCGCTGCTGGGGGCGGCGCTTCTGACGGTGGATCGGATCATGAACGACCCGGCTTCACTCGCGCGTTGACTGAGTGGAGTGGGGCGGTTGCGGGCCGGGAGTGGTCGGGCGGGTGGTGGCCGATGGTCCGGTGGGGCGGGCCAATTCGCGTGACGTGAGGGGCCGTGACCGGTTTCCGGCCAAGATCGTGGATCGGTTGGGTGCCAATGGCCGGGACGGATCGGCTTTTCGGCGCGCCAAACCGGCAGAAAGAAGCCGCTGAGGGGACGGCGTGTGTGGGAATCCGGGGGATGTGGGGAAGGCTCAGTTCCGGAGAGCCCTTCCGTGGCAATGGGAGCCCTGATATCGTCCTCGATTGCGTCCCCGAACTCCTTGTACCCAGTGCAGGAGTGCTATTTACGGAGCAAGATCGGTTCGGGCAGCGGTCTTTCCGCAGGCACCATTGCGTCCGGGCCATTGTTCCGTCGCGAGACGTTTCAGGCACTGCCATCAACCCCGAAAACACTTTCGTGGAAGGGCAACGCAATGATCAACGAAGAAGCCGAACTCATCGTCAATGCCTGGCTCGCGGGCGCGGCCAGCGCCTTCGGAAAGGAGAACCCGGCGGGCCCCCTCTTCGACGGGGCGGTCTTCGCCGGCGCGGTCGGCGACACCCTGGTGACGACCGAGAACCTGCGGGACTCGCTGGTGACCACGGAGAACGTCCGCGACGCCTTCGTGACGACCGAGAACGTCCGGGACTCGTTCGTGACGACCGAGAACCTGCGGGACTCGTTCGTGACCACGGAGAACGTCCGCGACGCCTTCGTGACGACCGAGAACCTGCGGGACTCGTTCGTGACCACGGAGAACGTCCGCGACGCCTTCGTGACGACCGAGAACCTGCGGGACTCGCTGGTGACGACCGAGAACGTGCGGGACGCCTTCGTCACCACCGAGAACCTGCGCGACTCCCTCGTCACGACGGAGAACGTCCGCGACGCGTTTGTGACCACCGAGAACCTGCGGGACTCGCTGGTCACCACGGAGAACGTCCGCGACGCGTTTGTGACGACGGAGAACCTGCGTGACTCGTTCGTGACGACCGAGAATCTGCGGGATTCTTTCGTCACCACCGAGAACGTGCGGGACGCGTTTGTGACGACGGAGAACCTGCGGGACTCGCTGGTGACGACCGAGAATCTGCGGGATTCTTTCGTCACCACCGAGAACCTGCGTGACTCCTTCGTCACCACCGAGAACGTGCGGGACGCGTTCGTGACGACCGAGAACCTGCGTGACTCGCTGGTCACCACGGAGAACCTGCGGGACTCGTTCGTGACGACGGAGAACCTGCGCGACTCCCTGGTCACCACGGAGAACCTCCGCGACGCCTTCGTCACCACCGAGAACCTCCGCGAGACCGTCGCCGCCTGAGCCCCGCCCGGGCACTCGCCGGGTAGCACCGGCACCGCGGGCCACCGAAATCGCCGAGTCGCTGAAGAAGGAGGCTGGGACTGACATGGTCGCCGGCTCACAACTGCCGCCGGAGGAACGCCGCACCGGGGGCCTGTTCGGCCGCCCCATCGAAGTCGTCGCCGCCCTCTGGACCGGGCCGATCGAGGACCGCCTGGCGGGTGTTGCGGGACTGGACGACCGGACGCGTACGGTCGTCGCCCGCAGCGCCCGCCGGCGCCTGCTCGCCGACCTCGAGGCGAAGCTCAACCGGGTGCTCCTGCTGGAACTGCACGGCGCCTCGCTCGGCGGCCAGTTGGCGGGCGCGGACGAGGAGCGCCGCTGGGCCGCCTTCCTGGAGCTCGCCACCGCCCCCGAGTTCGCCGACCGCCTGCACGCCCGCTACCCGACCCTGCGCGCCCGGGTCGGGGCCAGCGCGCGCAACCTCGCCAACGCGACCGCCACGCTGGCCGCCCGCCTGGTCGCCGACCGGGCCGCGCTGGACGCGCTGGCCGGGCGCCCGCTGGGCGAGCTGACCGGCCTCGCGCTGGGCAGCGGCGACCCGCACCGGGGCGGACACACCGTCTCCCGGCTGGAGTTCACCGGCGGCAGCGTGATGTACAAGCCGCGCCCGATGGAGGTGGACGCCGCACTGGACAGCGTGCTGGCCGCCCTCGTCCCGGGACGCGGGCGCATCCGCACGCCCGCCATCCTGGTCCGCGAGGGCTACGGCTGGACCGCCTTCGTGCACCACCGCCACTGCGCGAGCGAGGACGAGACCGCCGACTTCTACCAGAACCTGGGCCGCTGGCTCGCCGTGATGCGGCTGATCGGCGGCACCGACCTGCACGCCGGCAACATCATCGCCGCCGGCCCGGTCCCCGTGGTGGTGGACGCCGAGACGATGTTCGCCCCCACCGCCGTCGACGCCGTCACCGCCCGCCCCGACGGCACCGCCGCCGCTCTCGCCTCCCGCGTGCTCCAGCGCGCCGTGCTGCGCACCGGCATCCTGCCGATGCGGGTGGGCCTGTTCGCGGGCGTGGACCTCTCCGCCGCCGGGCGGCTGGTGGACGAGCAGCCGGTGATCTCGGTACCGGGCATCACCGGCGCGGGCACCGACGGCGCGCGGCTGGTGGAGCGCGAGGCCCGGCTGCCCGCCGCGCTGAACCACCCGACCGCCGAGCCGGAACCGGAGCGCTACTGGGAGCAGATCGTCAGCGGCTTCCAGGAGTTGAGCGCCCAGCTGCGCCGCCGCGACCGCGAGGGCACACTGGCGCCGACGCTCAAGCCGTTCATCGGCACCGAGATCCGCCAGGTGCTCCGCTCCACCCAGGTGTACGGCGACGTGCGCCACATGCTCTGGCACCCGGCCGCCCTGCACGACGAGCCCGCCGCCCTGGAGCACGCCCGGGCGGCGCTGCGCCGGCACTCGGCGGCCAACCCGGTGGCGCCCGGCGACGATGCGGCGCTGGCGGTGGAGATCGCCGACCTGCTGGTCGGCGACACCCCGGTCTACCACACCGATCTGACGGAGGATCAGGTCGCCAGCGCGCTGGACGACTGGCGGGCCGCCGACCTCGACCTGGAGGCCCGGCTGATCCGCTTCGCCCTGCCCGGCGCCTTCAGCGACGGCCACGTCTCGGCCGGCCGGTCCGCCGCCCCGCTCCGCCGCTCCGCCGCCAAGGCCGCCGGCATCCCCGCCGACCCCGCCGAGATCGACCAGCGGCGCCGCGAGCTGGCGGCCGCCGGGATCGCCGAACTGCGCGACACCGCGATCCGCGGCAGCGACGGCTCGGCGACCTGGATCGGCCCGGTGCTCGCGGGCGCCGGCTGGGCGGTGCGCGAGCTCAACGCCGACCTGTACAGCGGTCAGGCGGGCGTGGTGCTCTGCCTGGCCGGCTACCAGCGCGAGGCCGCGGCGGGCAGGGTGCCGGAGGTGGCCGGACTGCCGGAGCTGCTGACCGGCGCCCTGGCCGCCCTGCGCACCGCCGAGCAGACCCAGCCCACCCCGCACGTCGGCGCGTTGACCGGCATCGCCGGACGGATCTGGACCTGGCGCACGCTGGCCGGCCTGCTGGACGACCAGACGCTGCTGCGCCGGGCCGTCGCGCACGCCAGCGTGCTGCTGAAGGCCCTCGACCAGCAGACGGATTGGGCAGCGGGCTGGCTGGACGGCCTGGCCGGAGCGGTGACCCCGCTGCTCGACCTCGCCCGGACCACCGGCGACCCGACCTGGTCGGTCACCGCCACCGGGATCGGCCGACGGCTCGCGGCCACCGCCGAGTTCGACGGCACCGGCTTCGCCCGCGGCGGCGCAGGCGTGGGCTGGGCGCTGCACCGGCTGCTCTTCGACCCGCGGGTCGAGCTGGCGGCGCAGGAGTGCGGCCGCTGGCGGCGGCTGGCCGAGCGCGCCTTCCGCACCGGCACGGGCAGCGGTGCGACGAGCGGCGAGTGGTGCCGGGGCACGGCCGGCACCGGGCTGGCGGCCTGCGACCTCTACGCCAGGACCGGCGACCAGCGGTTCCTCGCCCTGGTGGACAAGGCGGTACGGGTCGGGCCGGCCCCGCAGGGCCGCTCGCTCTGCCACGGCGCCTGCGGAAGCTGGGAGTTGCTGGAGGCCGCGGACCGGGTGGGCGCGCCGCTGCCGCCCGGGGCGGAGCGCGAGGAGCGGGCGGCCCGGCTGCTGCGGCGGCTGGCCGCGCCGCCGCAGCCCGGCCTCGACACGGTGGAGGCGACCGCGCCCGGGCTGCTCACCGGGCTCTCCGGCGCGGTGCTGACCCTGCTGCGGATGCATCCCGAGCACGCCGTGCCCTCGCCCCTGCTGCTCACCGCGGGCCGCTGATGCCCCCGCACAGCAGCGGCCCCGTGGGACGTCGGCCGAGCCGACGTCCCACGGGGCCGCCACCAGGAGCATCAGCGCCGCAGCGCCAACTCCGCCGCACTCTCCCGCAGGGCGGTCGCGAAGACCTCCACCGACTCCTCCGCCAGGGTCAGCGGCGGCGTCAGCCGCAGCCAGTTCTGCGCGTGCGCCGCCGCCTCCAGCAGCACTCCGCGGCGGAGCATCAGGTCGACCATCGCCGCCGCGCCGTCCGGGGATTCGGGAGCGCTCAGCCCCTCGATCCGGACCGCCAGCAGCATGCCCAGCCCGCGCACCTCCCGCACCCCGATGCCCTCGCCGGCCAGCTCCGCCAGCCGCGAGCGCAGCAACTCGCCGGTACGCACCGCCCGTTCCAGCACGCCCTCCTGCTCGATCGCGTCCAGCACCGTCAACCCCGCGACCATGCCAAGCAGATGGCCCTCGAAGGTGGAGTTGTGGATGTAGGCGCGGTGCGGCCCGGCGTACACCGCGCGGTGGACCGCCTCGGTCATCAGCACGGCCGCCACCGGCACCATGCCGCCGCTCAGGCCCTTGGAGCAGACCACCAGGTCGGGCTCGATCCCGGCGTGCTGGAAGGCGAACCAGCGCCCGGTGCGCCCGATCCCGGTCAGTACCTCGTCCGCGATCAGGAGCGTCCCGTGCTCGGCGCAGAGCCGGGCCACCTCGCGCAGTGCCGCCGGCTCCCAGGCCCGCGCCCCGCCGAGGCCCTGCACCGGCTCCACCAGCACCGCCGCGACCTCGCCGCCGGCCAGCACCTTGGCCAGCGCCTCCAGGTCGCCGAACGGCACCCGGTAGCGGCCCTCGGGCGCGTAGTGCTGCACCGGCAGCCGCCAGTAGTCATGGCCGACCAGCGGCAGCGGCCCGCTGGTGAAGCCGTGGAAGGCCTGCCCGAAGGCGACGAACCCCTGCCGCCCGGTGGCCGCCATCGCGAACTTCATCGCGTTGTCGATCGCCTCCGAGCCGCCGGTGCAGAAGTACACCCGTGCCAACTCGCCGCCGGCCAGGGCGCAGAGGCGCGCGGCCAGCGGGCCGGTGGCACTCGGCACACCCAGCGGGACCAGGAACGGGCTGCCGGAGCGCACGATCCCGGCCAGCGCCTCGACCACCCTCGGGTGGCGGTGGCCGAGCGTCGCCCCGCCGTTCTGCGCGTTCAGGTCGAGGTAGCGCCGGCCGTCGGCCCCGGTGACGTGGTCGCCGGCCGCCTCCGTGAACAATCCCGGCCAGCCTTTGGCCTCCAGGACATCGAGCCGGAATGGGTTTACGGATTGCCGATAGGCTTCGACGGGATCGATCGCCGGAGTGTCCATACCCTGCCTTTCCTCACGGTTCGCCGGGTGTGGTGCATGGGGCCAGGCAATGGCCCGGCCGGTCTCCCGCGAACGGGCGCGGAGGACGACTGCGGCCGCTGGCGAAACTATCCGAGGTTCCGTCGGCCGTCCACCCTGCGTCGGAATTCCCGTGCCCTTTCCCGCCGCCGGGCGGCATGCCATACTCCGGACCGGAGGATATCCACGTGCACGGCTCTTTCCGAGGGAAAGCGGGCCTTCGCCTTCATGGATGACACCGAAACAGCTGAGGCCGCGTCACCGGCTGCGCCGCCCCTGACCGTCACGGTGCCGCTGCACCGCAACCGCGACTTCGCTCTGCTCTGGACCGGGCAGGCCGTCTCCACCCTCGGCACCGAGCTCTCCGCGATCGGCTTCCCGCTGCTGGTGCTGGCGCTCACCGGCTCGGCCGGCCGGGCCGGGCTGGTCGGCAGCGCCGAACTGGTCGCCATGCTCTGCATGCTGCTGCCCGCGGGCCGCGCCGTGGACCGCCGGCCGCGCAAGCGGATCATGGTGGCCAGCTCGCTGGTCCAGCTGGTGGCGGTCGGCAGCGTCTCGGCGGCCGTGCTGGCCGGCCGGGCGCACCTGCTCCACCTGGCGGTGGCCGGCGCGGTGGCCGGCGCCGCCTCCGCGTTCTACATCGGCGCCAACCGGGGCGCGGTGCGCCGGATCGT
This sequence comes from Kitasatospora sp. NPDC006697, assembly GCF_042869935.1. Taxonomy (NCBI): domain Bacteria; kingdom Bacillati; phylum Actinomycetota; class Actinomycetes; order Kitasatosporales; family Streptomycetaceae; genus Kitasatospora; species Kitasatospora sp. NPDC006697. Next base: position 116,621 of record NZ_JBIAGU010000028.1, on the reverse strand, counting down.
GCCGCCGACCCAGCTGGGCCAGGCGCTCTCCCGCACCCAGGCCCGCGACCAGGCGGCGGCCGTCCTCGGACCGCCGGCCGGCGGCGGGCTGTTCGGGCTGAGCCGGGCGCTGCCGTTCGGGCTGGACGCACTCTCCTTCGGCGTCGTCGCCCTGGCCGCCGCGCTGGTCCGGGCGCCGCTGGACCCCGAGCCGCCCGCCGAACCGGCGCCCGCCCGGCCCCCGTTGACGGCCGGTCTGCGGTTCGTGCTGGCCGACCGCTACCTGCGCACGGTGGCGGTCTGGGCCGCCGCCATCAACGCCATCGCCACCGGCATGATGCTCGCCGTCATCGTGCTCGCCCGCCACCGGGGCGCCGGACCGGCCACCATCGGCGCGATCACCGCCACCTTCGCGATCGGCGGGCTGGCCGGCGCGCTGCTGGCACCGCGGCTGATCGAGCGCCACTCCAACCGGCTGCTGGTGCTGGTGGCCTCCTGGCTGCTGGTGCCCTGCGCGGCGGTGATGGTGCTGGTCCCCGCGCCCTGGCTGATCGGGGTGGCCGGCGCCGTCTCGGTCGGCGCGATCGCCCCGGTCAACGTGGTGCTGCTCAGCCGGGCCTACGCGCTGGCCCCGCACCACCTCCAGGGCCAGGCGGGCAACGCGATGCTGCTGCTCGGCTCCAGCGTCAAGTGGTCGGCCCCGGCGGTGTTCGGGGTGCTGGCCGACTCGCTGGGCCCGGTCGCCGCCGTGCTGATCGGCGCCGGCCTGTACGCGGCCACCGCCGTCTGGCTGCAGGGCCGCGGCGAGCTGCGCGAACTCGACGCACCGGTGCCCGAACCCGCCGCCTGACCCGCACCAGCCCGTACCGTCCAGCCGCCGAACCACCCGGGAGGGACCATGACCGAGCACCCCACCGTGACCGCGCTGCACCCCGCCGACCGCGACCGGGTGGCCGCCGCCGCCCTGGTGGCCGAGCTGTTCACCTCCGCCGAGGTGCGCGGCGACCCGTACCCGCTCTACCGCCGGCTGCGCGAGCTGGACCCGGTGCACGTCACCGACGCCGGCCGGCTCTACCTGACCCGGTACGCGGACTGCAACGCCGTGCTGCGCCACCCCGACCTGGTGGTGCAGAGCCCGGAGTGGATGGACCGGGCCTCGCCGGACTGGCGGCAGAGCCCCGGCCTGGTGCAGAACATCGAGTCGGTGCTCTTCCGCGACCCGCCGGTGCACACCCGGCTGCGGCGGCTGGTGAACAAGTCGTTCAGCGCCCGGCGGGTGGCGAAGATGCGCGAGGACGTCGGCAGGCTGGTGGAGCGGGCGCTGGACCGGCTGGCCGAGGAGGGCTCGGACGGCAGCCCCGTCAACCTCTACTCCATGCTGGCCCACACGCTGCCGATCGCCGTGGTCGGCACCCTGATCGGCATACCCGAGGCCGACTGGGACCTGCTGCACGACCCGGTCTCCTCGGTGATGCAGGTGGTCGAGGTCGGCGTCTCGCCGGCCGTGCTGGCCCAGGCGGACGACAGCGCCCGGATGCTCAACGCCTACTTCGAGGACCTGATCGAGCAGCGCCGACGCGAGCCGCGCCAGGACATCATCTCCGACCTGATCGCCACCTCACAGACGGCCGGCGACCCCGGGGAGGGCGGCGCCGGGATGAGCGAGACCGAGCTGCTGCGGATGGTGATCCTGCTGTTCGGCGCGGGCGTGGACACCACGGTCGGCCTGCTCTCCAACGGGGCGGTGGCGCTGCTGGAGCACCCGCGGCAGGCCGATCTGCTGCTGGCCCGGCCCGAGTTGGCGCCCGGTGCGGTGGACGAGATCCTGCGCTACGACTCGCCGACGCACATCGTGGTCCGGGTCACCGCCCGGGACACCGAGCTGGCCGGGCGGGCGGTGCCGGCGGGCCGGATGGTGGTCGGGATCACCGGGGCGGCGCACCGCGACCCCGAGCAGTTCGAGGACCCGGACGTCTTCGACATCACCCGCAGCGGCAGCTCGGTGCTCTCCTTCAGCGGCGGCATCCACTACTGCGTGGGGGCGCCGCTGGCCCGGATGGAGGCGGAGATCTTCTTCCCGCGCCTGCTGGCCCGGTTCCCGGCGCTGGCCCTGGCCGGCACCCCGGAGCGGCGCGGGTACGTGGTGCGCGGGTACACCTCGCTGCCGGTGACGGTCAAGTAGCTGCGGTGCGCGGGAGTTTCGGTTCGAGGGAGGGGACGTCAGGATGACCGGTGAGAGCGCTGCCCATGTGGTGGTCGGCTGCGGGCTCGGCATGCTCGGTGAGTTCGACAAGATGCTGCCGGCCGGCTCGGTCACGGTGGTGGAGGAGAGCGACCTGCTGGACGCCGGCGACCTGCGGGCCAAGGCCGGCGCCTGCGCCTGCGTGGCCGAGGTGGTGGACGGCCCGGCGCAGCGCGCCGACGGTGCGCCGCCGCCCGCCCTGCCGGTCTTCGCGCGGACCGTCGCGGTGGTGCCCGCCTCCGAGTACGCGGTGGTCGCGGCCGCCGCCTACGCCGAGGCCGCCGGGGTGCCGGGCGCGGGCGTGCCGGCGGCCCGGGCGCTGCGCGACAAGGTGCGGCTGCGGCAGGCCGCCGAGGCGGCGGGCCTGGCACAGCCGCGCTGGGCGCAGGCCGCCGACCTCGCCGACCTGCGCGCCTTCGCGGCCGCGTACCAGGGCGTCTGCGTGCTCAAGCCCGCCGAGCTGCAGGCCAGTTCGGGCGTGCGGCGGCTCGGTCCGGCGGACGACCTGGCGGCCGCCTGGGCGGCCACCCTGGAGGCGGACGACGCCAAGCTGCGCAGCAGCCAGTGGCGGCCCGGCCGCTACCTGGTCGAGGAGCGGCTGCTCGGGCCGGAGGTCAGCGCCGAGGTGCTGGTGTCGGCGGGCGAGATCATCTGGATCAACGTCACCGACAAGTCGGTCTGGCCCGGCACCCACCCGGTGGAGGCCGGCCACCTGCTGCCGTCCGCGCTGGACCCGCGGATCCACGCCGGGGTGGTGGCGGCCAACCGGGCGCTGATCGAGGCGGTGGGCTTCGGCACCGGCGCGCTGCACAGCGAGTGGATCCTGGTGGACGGCGAGCGGCCGCACCTGGTCGAGTGCGCGGGCCGGCTGCCGGGCGACGCGCTGGTGCCGCTGATCGACGTCGCCTACGGCGGCTCGCTGCTCACCGACTACCTGGCGGTGCTGCGCGGCGAGCGGCCAGAGCGGCCGGAGCAGGCCGAGCACGGTGCGGCGATCCGGTTCGTCGCCGCGCCCCGGGGCGTGCTGCGCGCGGTGCACGGGCTCGCCGAGGCCAATGCGGTGGAGGGCGTCTTCGGCGCCTACGCCACGGTGGCCCCGGGCGCGCCCGTCGGGCCGCCGACCAGCTCGCGGGACCGCTCCGGCCATGTGCTCGCCTATGGCACCGACGGGCCTGCGGCGGCCGCGATCGCCGACAAGGCGGCGGCGCTGATCAGCTTCGAGCTGGCGGACTGACCGCGTGGGGGCGGGGCCACGGCCCCGCCCCCACGCCGGTTCAGCCGGCGGCGTGCCGGGCCCGCAGCGCCTTCTTGTCCACCTTGCCCATGCCGGTGACCGGCAGCCCGTCGGTGAACTCGACCACGGCGGGGGCGAAGTACTCGCGCAGCTGCCCCGCGACCAGCGCGCGCAGCTCCTCCGCGCCGACCCCGGCCCCCGGCGCGCGAACCACGTAGGCGTAGACGGCCTCGCCCAACTCCTCGTCCGGCACGCCGATCACGGCGGCGGCGCGGACCTCCGGGTGGCTGGTGAGGGCGTCTTCCACCACCCGGGAGAAGACGTTGGCGGCGCCCCGGCCGGTGACGATCATGTCCTTGGCCCGGTCCACCACGTAGAGGTAGCCGTCGGGGGCCAGCCGGCCCAGGTCGCCGGTGTTCAACCAGCCGTCCACCAGGGTCTCCCGGGTGAGTTCGGGATCGTCCCAGTAGCCCGTCATCACCAGCGAGCCGGCCACCCAGATCTCGCCGACCTCGCCGGCCGGCAGCGGCTTGCCGTCCCCGTCGCGGATCTCGATCCGGGAGTCGCGGAACGGCAGGCCGCAGGAGGCGATCCGCTCCGGGTGCGCCGGATCGGGCGCGGCGCCCGGGTACTCGCTGACGAAGGCGGCCTCGCTCAGCCCGTAGACCACCCGCACCACCGGGCCCAGCCGCTCGGTCGCCTGCGCCAGGCGGCGCGGGAAGACCGGCGCGCCACCGGTGTTGAGCAACTGCAGACTGCTCAGGTCGGCCGTCGCCAGGGCCGGGTGGTCCAGCACCTGGTAGAGCTGGACGGGCGTGAGCAGCACGCTGCTGGCGCGCTCGGTGGCGATCAGCTCCAGCAGCTCCGGTATGTCGAAGCCGCGGAAGAGCACCAGGGTGCTGCCGGTGAAGAGCATCAGCAGGTTGGTGACCTGCCCGCTGACGTGCGCGAAGCCGGCCGTGGCCACCTGCTTGAGCTGCGGGCCGCCGGCCGCCAGGTAGCCGGCGCCGAAGGCCAGCAGGGCCTGGAAGAAGCGCTGTTCGTGGTGGACCAGCTTGGGCCGCCCGGTCGTGCCGCTGGTGTAGAAGAGCGCCTCGGGGTCGGGTCGGCCCGCGGCCCCGGCCGGGTCGGCCGGCGGGGCGTCGACGGCCAGCAGGTCCGGACCGGCGCCGCCCGGGCCCAGGCAGAGCACCCCGCCCTGCCAGTCGCCGCGCGCGAGCAGGTCCGGGCCGTTCTCCCGGTTGTGGGTGGTGTCGTAGACCAGGAAGTCCGCCCGGGACCGGCCCAGGTAGTCCGCCTGCTCCTGGGCCGGGCTGTAGCCGGCCATCCAGACCGTGCGGCAGCCGAGCAGGTGCGCGGCGAACTGCAGCATGACGGTCTCGGGTTCGTTGCCGCTGAGCACGGCGACGGCCGAGCCCCCCCGCACGCCCTGCGCATGCAGCGCGCCGGCCAGGCGCAGGATTCCGTCGTGCAGATCGGCATAACTCAGTCGGCGGGAGCCGGAGACGATGGCTTCCCGATCGCCGAACTCGGCGAATCTTCGAAGGGCGATGACCACGTAGTTCGCGACCGAGTCGCGGGCAGCAGCATCCACGTGGGCCATTCAACCAGAGCTGCAATTCCTGTCAATGAGGACGACGGGCAACAGAATTGACGCCCGCGCTTTTCCGCCACCACTTCGCCGGACGGTTCGTCGTCGGAGCGATATCCCGCGTGGCACCCGAATGACGCATCCGATTCATGGCGCTATCGGGGCAATTGCTCTTGCCCGCGGGGGTACGGGCGTAGCGCGGTTGGAAGACCCGCGGTGCAGGCGGCCCAACCGGCCGGCGGGTGGTGGGTGGTGACCAAGGGCAGGGCCCGAACGCAGTCCGCCGAGCTGCCTCGCTCTGGGCGCGGCAGCTCGGGCCGACACCTTCTCGCGCGCCTTCCGCACCGGCGTGGTCCGGCCGACCACCGGGCCTCACCCCGCCCCCAGGTCCTTCGTCACCTCCGTCATCACCGTCTCGAGCAGCGGGCAGGCGTCCAGCTGGTCGCTGCCCTTGCTGGCGGGGGCCGGGCTGACGTCGACGGAGATCAGCTGGGCGTCGCCGGAGGCCTGCGCGGTCTGGCGGGTGAAGTTCAGCGAGCCCAGGCAGAAGCCGGTGCCGGGGAACTCGAGGCCGTCGACGTGCCCGATGGTGATCGGGTGGGACTGGCCGGAGCCGCCGGTCTGTTCCGCGTCCTGCTTGAAGGTGACGGCGATCCGGTAGGTGGTGTCCTCCTTGACCAGGGGGAGGACGCAGGCGTAGGCGCCGGTGTAGTACGCCGTGGCGGTGCTCCACCCGTTGGTCGCGAGCGCAGTGGGGTCCAGGCCGTGGCAGGGGTCCTTGCCGATCAGGGAGCGGCCGGTGGGCTGGGCCGGGCGCATCGCGAGGGCCTGGACCTTGGGGTTGATCAGGGCCGCGTACTCGGCGGCGGTGGAGCAGGCCTCCGCCCAGGGGGCCTGGTCGCTGTTCTGCTGCGGGTAGTAGCGGTTGACCTGCAGGGAGGCGCCGAATCCGGTGGTGCCGTAGGGGAGGTAGACCGTGCAGTTGTTGTCGGAGGGGGAGTTCGGGCCCTGGAACATCTGCACGCCGCCCGAGCTCACCGGGCTGTACTGCACCCGGGCGCCCGCCGTCAGGTCGGCGCTCAGGTTCACCCGGAAGCGGACCGACAGGTCGTTGGCACCGCCGTTGCTGGCGATCACCTGGCACTCCGTCAAGGGAGCGGAGGGGTGCGGGACGTGCTGCACCGACGTGCCGAACTTGGTCGGGTAGGTCAGGTCCAGCACCGCGCACGGGTCGCTGGCCCGGACGCGGGACAGAAGCGCGGCCCCGGCGGGGGCGGCACCCGCCTGCTCGGGCTTGTCCGGGACGGTGGTGGCGGCGACGGAGGGGGAGGGGGAGGCGCTGGGAGCCGGGGGTGCGCCGGTGGAGCCCGCGTGGGTGGCGTGGTGGGTGGGCGCGGAGGACGGCCAGAGCACCGCCACCAGCGCGGCCGCGGCCGCCGTGGCGACGCCCGCCGACAACCCCAGGGCCAGCCGCCGGCGACCGCCGGAGGGCGCGGGCGGCTGCGGCGGCCGGTCCCGCAGGGTCGCGTCGCCCGTCAGTGCCGCCCGGACCTCCGCCGCGCTCTGCGGGCGGTCGGCCGGGTCCTTCGCCATCAGCCGCAGGATCAACTCCGGCAGCCACGGCGGCAGGTCGGCGCGGCTGGTGCCCGGGCGGGCGGGTGTCGTGTTCAGCTGCTGCAGCATCACCGCGTGCACCGAGTCGGCGGCGAACGGCGGACGGCCCTCGACCAGGGCGTAGAGCAGGCAGCCCAGCGAGTAGAGGTCGCTGCGGTGGTCGATCCGCTCGCCGCGCACCTGCTCCGGCGACATGTACTGCGGGGTGCCGATCAGCGCGCCGGTCAGGGTCAGGGTGGGCGCCTGGGTGCGGGTCTCGACGAAGCGGGCGATGCCGAAGTCGAGCACCTTGACGGTGCCGTCCACGCCCTGGAAGACGTTGCCGGGCTTGATGTCGCGGTGCACCACGCCCTGCGCGTGCGCGGCGGTGAGGGCGTCGCAGACGCCGACCCCGACCGCGTGCACGGTGGCCGCCGGTACCGGACGGCCGTGGGCCAGCAGGGCGTTGAGCGGGGTGCCCTGGAGCAGTTCCATCACCAGGTACGGGGTGGAGCGGCCGTTCAGCACCGTCCGGCCGAAGTCGTGCACGGCCACGATCGCGGGGCTGGCGAGGGCGCCCGCGATCCGGGCCTCGCGGTCGAAGCGGTCCAGCGCCTCCTGGTCGTAGTAGCCGCTGAGCAGCTTGACCGCGACCTCGCGGCCGATCCGCTCGTCGCGGGCCCGCCAGACCTCGCCCATGCCGCCGCTGCCGAGTGTGGCCAGCAGGCGGTACCGCCCGTCGAGCAGCAGTTGGTCCACCGTGGGTGCTCCGTCCTTCGTCAGCGGTAGGCGTTGAGGGTGTTGCCGTCCAGCGCGAGGACGGTGCGGCCGGCCACCGCCGCCATCCGGTGGCCGTCCGCGCCGGAGCCGGGCAGCCGGCAGACCGCCGCACGCCGACCGGAGGCGCTGTCCAGCACGGTGAGCGCGGTGCCGTGGGCGGCGGCGAAGGCCGCGAAGCCGGGTCCGGCGAAGGCCGGGTGGGTGCTGCTGGCGTCGCCGCCCGCGTCGCGGTCGGGTGCCGCGCCGGAGTCGGCGGTCCAGTGCCAGCCGGTGTGCCCGGTCGCCGCGTCCACGTACCAGGCGTCCGGGCCGCAGCCGAAGTAGAGCCGGTCGCCGACCGCGCAGCTCGTGAGGTAGCCGTCGGAGCGGACGTCCTTGTTGCTCCACAGCTGCCGGCCGGTGGCCGGGTCCAGGCCGAGCAGGCGGGTGCCGTCCAGCACCGCCCAGACCCGCGCGGTGAGCACCGAGCGGGCGACCCGGGCCGGGTCGAGGCTGTTCGGCGCCTGCCAGGCGTCCGCTCCGGTCCGCGCGTCCACCGCGTATCCGGTGCCGCCGTCCAGGACGTGGACCAGCTTCCCGTCGGTCTGCACGCTCAACGCGTAGAGACGGTCGGGGGTGTTGATCGGGCGGCGCCAGAGCAGTCGGCCGCTCGACACGTCCAGGGCCGTGAGCTGCGGTCGGCTGCTGCCGGGCGGCGAGGCCGGGAAGAGTGCGATGCCGCCGCCGACGTCCCACATGAGGGTCTGTGAGTCGAGGCCGGCGTCCGGCGGGATCGGGCAGTTCACGGTGGTCGCGCCGTGCTCGTCCACGCCGAAGAGGACGTCCGGCCCGCCGTGGCTGAGCACCCAGGAGTAGCAGCTGCCGTCGAATACCCCGTAGACGCCCATCAGCGCGTTGCTGTCCGGCGGCAGCTTGCTCTGCCCGTCCAGGCCGGTGGAGCGGAGGTTCCACAGCGGCGTGCCGTCGTCCAGCCGGTAGGCCTCGGCCCGGCTGTCGCCGTGCCAGACCACGGTGGAGCCGAAGACCTGCATCCGGGTCACGGAGACGCCTGCGGGTCTGGGCCGGGTCCACACGGGCTGTGCCCCCAGCGAAGCACCGCTACCGTCGCCACCGCCGCCGCCCCGGACCGCCGCGAACACCGCCGCCCCGCCCGCCAGCGCGGCCACCCCCGCCGCCGCGCCGAGCAGCACCGACCGCCGGCTGCGCCCGGCGCCCGCCCGCCGCGGCGGCGCGGGCTCGGCTGCCTGCCGCAGCCGGGCCAGCTCCTGGTGCGCCGCGGCGACCGTGATCGGCAGCGCCCCCGGGGTGGTGAGCGCCAGGGCCAGGGCCCGCACGCCGTCCGGCGCGCCGGGCGCCAGCAGTCCGAGCAGCAGGCCCAGCCCGTGCGGGTCCCGGGCGGCGGCCTCCGCCCGCTCCAGCGGCGGATCCTGCAGCGCCGCCAGTTCGAAGCCGGAGAGCCGCACCGACCCGTCCGCGCCGATCAGCACCAGCTCCGGCGAGAGCAGCCCGTGCGGCACCCCCTGGGCGTGCGCGTCGGCCAGCGCCCGGCCGAGTTGCTCCGCCCAGACCACCGCCCGGCCCGCCGGCGCGGGCAGCGACTGCGACAGCAGGCCGGCCGGCAGCTCGGTCACCAGGTACGGCAGCGCCCGGCCGCCGACCACGGCCCGTCCGACGTCGTGCACCTGCACCAGCGTCGGCCCGACCAGCCCCGCCGCCGCCCGCAGCCCCGCCTCGCACCGCCCGAGCTGCGCCTCGTCGGCCACCGGGTACACCGCCACCGCGACCTCGCGCCCGACCCGCTCGTCGCGGCACCGCCAGCGGTCCGCCCCCAGCTCGGCGAGCAGCAGGTACCGCCCGTCCAGCCGCTGCCCCGGTCCCAGCCCATCCATGCGTCGACGTGCCCCCCCTCGCGCCGCCCCCCTGACGGCGCTCCGGCAGCCTACTCAGCCGATCAGCGCCGCCGCCACCTGGTGATGCCATGTCAACAAGCGTGCAGGTGGGCCGCCCACCGTGGCCGGGCCGCAGACTAGGGTGACCGGTCAAGGGCCGTGCAACGGGGAAGGACCGGCACAGATGAGCAGGCCGAAGTCGGCGCGGGTGACGGTCCGGGACATCGCCGCCGAGGCGGGGGTGTCGATCGCCACCGTCTCGCGGGTGCTGAACGGCGGGGCCGCCGTCAGCCCGGCCACCCGGCTGACGGTCCGGCAGGCGATGGAGCGGCTGGGGGCGGCCGTACCGGTGCCCGTCGCGCGTCCGGCCGGGGCCCGGACCGGGGCGGTCTTCGTGCGCTGCCCGTACCTGCTCACCGACTACTTCGGCACCCTGGTCTCGGCCGTCGCCGAGGCGCTGGACCGGCACGGCCGCCGGCTGATCCTGAACGCGGGCGACGCCGCCAAGGAGGCCCGGGTGCTGGCGGGGCTGCCGGAGCGGCGGGACATCGACGGGGCGCTACTGGTGCTGCCGGTGGAGGAGGCGGCGGAGCTGGCCGAACTGCGCAGCCGGGACTTCCCGTTCGTGGTGGTGGACCCGCGCACGCCGCTGCCCCGGGACATCGCCGGGGTCTCCGCCGCGCACTTCGCGGGCGCGCGCAGCGTGGCGGCGCACCTCGCGGAGCTGGGGCACCGGCGGATCGGGCTGATCAACGGGCCGGCGGACTGGCTGGCCAGCAGCTCGCGGTTCGGCGGGCACGCCTCCGCGCTGGCCGAGGCCGGGGTGCTGGTCGCGCCGGAGCTGGTGGTCAACGTGGAGCCCACCGCCGAGGAGGGGTACCGGGCGGCCGGCCGGCTGCTCGACCTGGCGGACCGGCCGACCGCGCTGGCCGCCTTCAACGACAAGACGGCCGCCGGGGCGCTGCGCGCCGCGCACGAGCGCGGGTTGCGGATCCCCGGCGACCTGTCCGTCGCCGGCTTCGACGACCTCTACCTCAGCCGGACCTCGGTGCCGATGCTCACCACCGTCCGGCAGCCGCTGGCCGAGCTGGGCGGGCTGGCGGTCAGCCTGCTGCTGCGGCTGCTGGACGGGCACACGGTGGAGGCGCTGCACGTGGAGCTGGCCACCGAGTTGATCGTGCGCGGCTCCACCGGGCCGGTGCCGCAGCACCGTTGAGGGCTCAGGGGCCGGCGGTGAGGTAGGTCACGGTCGGACTGCCGGAGACCTGGCCGCCGGAGTTGTCGATCACGTGGCGGATGGTGCCCTGGCCGCCGAGCGAGACGGTGACCATGTCGTGGAACGAGGAGCCGGCGGACGGCACTTCGATCGCCCGGTCGGCGACCACCGAGGAGTTGGTGCTCATGTAGCAGTAGACGCCGAGGCCCCAGGCCTGGTGCGAGGTGACCGAGTCGGCCACCTTGTAGGACGGGTAGCCGCTCTCGCCCCCGCCGGGGGTCCAACTCGCGTTGTCCGGGACGTCGTAGGGCATCTCGGACTGGTAGAAGTAGGTCCGGCCGCCGTTGCCGTTCCAGAGCGTCTGGTACTGCTGGTAGTGCTCGACGGCGAGGCCGTACATGGTGACGTTGTTCCCGTTCACCACCAGGCCGTTGGCGGCCGGGTTGGTGGTCCAGCCGACCGTGCCGCCGTTGCCGTGGTCGGCCCGCCAGATCCACAGGTCGCTGCCGATGGTGTTGTTGCTGTTGACCACCAGCGACCGGGTGGCCCGGCCGGCCACGTCGCCGCCGACCCGGAAGAAGACGTCCTGCAGGACGGTCGGGTCGGCCGAGTGGTCGGCGCTCGCGCCGGCCGGGCCGATCTGCACCAGCGAACCGCTGTTGGCCGTGCCCGCGCTGACGATCAGTCCGGCGATGTCGATGCCGTTGACGTCGGCCGTGGTGATCGCGGTGACGCCGTTGTCGGGCATCAGGGTGGCCATGCCCAGGCCGAGCACCACGGTGTCCGGGCGGGTGATGTTCAGCGGCTGGTCCAGGTGGTAGACGCCCGGCGTGATCAGCAGGTTCTTCCCGGAAGAGAGCGCCGAGTTGATGGTCCCGGCGGTGTCGCCCGCCTTCACCACGTAGAACTGGGTGATCGGGAGCGAGGTGCCCGCGGTGGTGCCGCCGGTCCAGTCCGGGCCGCCGGCGTTGCTGCGCAGCGCCGGGACCATGACGTTGTAGAGGCCGGTGGAGTCCTCGTACAGGTAGGGCTTTTCGCGCACCGTGGGGGTCTGCGCGACGGTGGTGTAGGTCGGGAAGGACTGGGCGGGCGCGCCGTTGTCGCCGACGAAGACCATGTTCCAGTTGGAGCCGGCCCAGCTGCCCATGCTGCTGTCCTGGGTCAGGAACTGCTGCTGGGTGCCGGAGTTGACCTGGCCGGAGATCCGGGAGTCGCCGATGAAGCCGCCGGAGGACCAGTTGCTGCCGGAGTTGCCGGAGGTGTAGTCGTCCAGCGTCATGTTGCCGTGCACGTCCACCCGGCGGAACGGGTCGGCCTGCGAGACGGCGTACTCCAGGGTGCCGGAGGACGGGGTGTCGGAGAGGTTCTCCACGTCGCGCCAGAAGTTCTGGGTGGCGTTGCCGCCGGACCAGGCCGCGTCCACGTGCACGCCGCCGCCGGTCAGCGAGACGTCGTCGGGGGAGGCGCCGAGGCCGGCGACCTGGGTGTAGAAGCCGACCGGCACGTCCACGCTGTAGCTGCCCGGGGCGAACAGCAGGGCGTACCGGTTGCCGCCGAACTGGTCGGACTGCTGGGAGTTGTAGACCGAGTTGATGGTGGACTGGATGCTCGCGGCGGACATCGACGGGTCGAAGAGCTTGACGTTCGGGCCGAGGTCCGGGTTGTTGGGGTTGCCCGGCGGGGTGGTGCCGCCGCTGACGGCGTTCAGCGCGAAGGACTGCGCGCCGGTGCCGTTGCAGGAGTACTGCTGGAGCTGCACCGAGTCGGCGGTGGAGGCGCTGGGCACGTCCAGGCAGAGGCCGCTGTAGTGGTTGACGAAGTGGTAGCCACCGCCGGCCTCCTGGACCGGCTGCCACTCCTGGCTGCTCCAACCCCCGTTGGACCAGAGGTGGATGAGCGCGCCGTTGGCGCTGGAGGGGCCGGCCACGTCGACCGCGGGCTGGGCGCCGTTGGAGTTGACGATCACGTAGTAGCCGGGGTCGGCGGCCGGGCGCAGCTGCCACTGCTGGGCCGTGGTGCCGTTGCAGGAGTACTGCTGGACGACGGTGCCGTTGGCGGTGCCGGCCGCGGCGGCGTCCACGCACTTGCCGCTGTTGGCGTTGACCAGGGTGTACCAGGTGGAGCTCGAAACGGCGGCGTGCGCGCTGCCCGCGCCCGCGGCGGTGGCGAGCGCCGTGGCGACCAGGACCGCGGCGGCCCCTGGTCCGAGCACGCGGCGCGCCGACCGGCCGTGCTTCGGGAAGTGTTTCATGATGGCCTCTCCCGGACGGGATTCTGTTTCTGAAACAAAAAGGCGCACATCCCGGACCGATGCGGTCGACGGCTGCTGCTCGGGGTCGCCTGGTCGAACGTCAGGCCCCGCGATGTGTGTTTCTTGAAGGAAGCAGAGGGGATGACGCCGCGTCAATACTTCGGACTCAACTGGTCCAGACCAAGTTGAGTTCAGATCATGGAAGTAAATGCGGGGCTGAGCAGGCGTTTCGCTACGACTCTTGACGCGATGTCATGGCCGCCCCCAGACTCCCGTTCTGCTCGGGTCTGATGCAGCAGATGCAGCACCGGATGAAACAGCATCCCCCACCGCCCCCACCATCGGCCATCCCTGGAGCCCCCATGCGTGCCACACCCCCGCGCCTCAAGCACGGCTTCGCCGTGCTGGCCGCGACCGCCCTCGCCTCCTCCGCCGCCCTGCTCGGCACGGCGGGTCAGGCCCACGCGGCCGCTCCGGCCCTGCCCGCCCACTTCGCCGCCCCCTACCTGCAGCTCAGCGACGGCACCGCCGGCGACCTGGCGTCCGACCTGAACGCCACCGGCCTGAAGTACTACACGCTCGCCTTCCTGATCCCGCAGTCCGGCTGCACCGCGCAGTGGGAGGACGGCGGCGCCGGGGTCGGCGCCTACACCTCGCAGATCAACGCCCTGAAGGCGGCGGGCGGTACGGCGATCATCTCGTTCGGCGGCGCGTCCGGTGGCGAGCTGGCGCAGACCTGCACCTCGGTCTCCGCGCTCACCGCGGCCTACGCCAACGTGGTCAACACCTACGGCATCACCCGCCTCGACTTCGACATCGAGGGCGGCACCCTGGGCGACAGCGCCGCCAACCAGCGCCGCAACCAGGCGCTCGCCGCGCTGCAGGCGCAGAACCCCGCGGTGCAGGTGGCCTACACCCTCGCCGTGGACCCGACCGGCCTGCCGGGCGAGGAGTACGGCGTGCTCACCGACGCCAAGAGCAAGGGCGTCAACGTCAGCGCCGTCAACATCATGACGATGGACTTCGGCAACGGCCAGAACGCGCTCAACGACGCCGAGTCGGCCGCCCGCGGCACCGCCGGCCAGCTGGCCGGGCTCTACGGCATCTCGACCTCGGCGGCCTACGGCCGGCTCGGCCTCACCCCGATCGCCGGGCAGAACGACGACAACGAGTACTTCTCGCAGTCCGACGCGCAGACCCTGGAGGGCTTCGCCGCCGCCAACGGCGTCCAGGAGCTCGCCTTCTGGGAGGTGGACTACTACGACAAGCCCACCGGCTATGCCTACTCCCGGACCTTCAACCAGCTGACCGGCGGCGGTGGCGGCTCCACCCGCACCGGCCGGATCACCGGCTACGGCGGCAAGTGCGTGGACGTCGCGGGCGCCAACTCCGCCAACGGCACCGCGGTGCAGCTCTACGACTGCAACGGCACCGGCGCCCAGCAGTGGACCGTCGGCACCGACGGCACGCTGCGCGCGCTCGGCAAGTGCATGGACGTCACGGCGGCCGGCACCGCCGACGGCACCCAGGTGCAGCTCTACGACTGCAACGGCACGGCGGCCCAGGCCTGGCAGCCGCAGGCCAACGGCGAACTGCTCAACTCCAACTCGGGCAAGTGCCTGGACGCCACCGGCCCCAGCTCGGCCAACGGCACCCGGCTGCAGATCTGGACCTGCTACGACAGCGCCAACCAGCAGTGGGCGCTGCCCAGCTGACCCCCTAGCCCCGCTAGCCCAGCTGACCCCGCTGACCCTGCGCCCGACGCGCCCTGAAGGCGGCCGCCTTCACCCGGCTCTGGCAGGCGGTGCCGCAGAACTGGCGCACCCCGTTGCGCGAGGTGTCGACGTAGACCCGGTCGCACAGCGGAGCCTGGCAGACGCCGAGCCGGCCCGCCAGGTCGCTGCCCACCGCCAGCGCGAGAGCGGTCGCGCAGCCGGCGCTCCACCCGACGGCGAGCGAGTCGTCGGACCCGTGGAAGTGCAGCTGCCAGGGCTCGCCCGGCGCCCGGTCCAACTGCGGCCGGGCGCCGGTGCCGAGCAGCAGGGCATTGACGGCGGTCGCCGCATCGTCGATCCGCTGCTCCTCGACGGCCTCGAAGACCAGCCGCAACTGCCGTGCGGTCTCGGCGAGCTGGGCGGCCTGGGCGGGGTGGACCGGGGTGCGGTCGGCGGTGGCGGGCAGCGCGGCGGCGACGGCGCCGGGCAGGGCGTCGCCGGTGGGCGCGGTGTAGCGGCGGCCGCGCTGCCCACCGTCGGTCAGGGCGTTCACGAGCGAGACGGACACGGCGAGCAGCGTCCCCACGTGACTGTCGAACATCACTTGACCGGTCACTCCTTTGGCATCTAGCGTGCGTGACTGACGATACCAAGTTCGTCGGTAATGCATACCTCGGGGGTGCCATGGGATCCGTACCGCGCACGGTCCGGCTGCTGGTCGTGGCCCGGGCCGTCAACCGGCTCGGCGCGTTCTCACTGCCGTTCCTCACCGTGCTGCTCACCACCCGCTACCACGCGAGCGCAGTGACGGCGGGCGGCGTGGTGGCGGCCTTCGGGATCGCCACCATCCCGTCACGGCTGGCGGGCGGGCGCCTCGCGGACCGGCTCGGGCGGCGGCGGACGATCGTGCTGGGGCTGACGGGGTGTGCGGTGGCGCAGGTGGGGATCGCCGCCGCCCGCGGCCTGGCCGTCGCCGCCTTGTCCGCCGTCCTCCTCGGCCTCTGCTACGAGGTCTACGAGCCGCCCAGCCAGGCGATGATCGCGGACGCGACCGGCGACGAGCACCGGGTGCGCGCCTACGGCCTGCTGAACGCGGCCCTGGCGGCGGCGGGGATGGGCGCGGGACTGCTCGCGGCGGGGGTGGGGCGATGGGACCTGCGCTGGCTGTTCGCGGTGGACGCGGGGAGCTGCCTGGCGTGCGCGGTGATCGTGCGGCTCGTCCTGCCTCCTGACTGCCCGTCGGATACGCCTCGCTCCGCCACCCCCGCCCCATGGCGCGACCGCAGACTCCTGGCAATGCTCGCAGCGGGCACCCTGTTCGCCCTGGTGTACCTGCAGATCATGCTCACCCTGCCGCTCTCGCTGGCCGACCGCGGCCTCCACCCCGCCGACGCGGGGCTGCTGATGACCGCCTCCGCCGCCACCATCGTCGCGGGCCAGCCACTGCTGCGCCGCACCTCGCTGCCGACCGCGCCGGCCTTCGCCGTCGGCTGCACCCTGCTCGCCGCCGGGCTGGCGGGTTATGCCGCTGCCCGCACCCTGCCCGCGCTGCTGGCCGTCACTGTCCTGTGGAGCCTCGGCGACCTCCTGCTCGTGGGCCGCGCCCATGCCGCGGTCGCCACCCTCGCCCCGACCGGCGCCACTGCCCGCTACCTCGCTGTCTATGGCACGAGTTGGGGCGTGGCCGGGGTGGCGGCCCCGGTGCTCGGCACGCAGTTGCTGCAACACCTGGGCCCGGCCGGGCTCTGGCTGAGCATGTCGGGGGCCGCGCTGGTGCTGGCGGCGGGGTATCCGCTCGCGCTGCGGGTGCCGCGCCCGGGAGGCGGCTGAACAGGAGAACGGCCCACCCGCCGCCTGGTCCATGCGATACGTCGGACGGATCGGGCGGCCACCCGCGGTCGGCTCCGCGATATGGTGCGATCCGGTGGTGACAGATCAGACGTATCGCCGCGAGCCGACCCGCCGTCAATCCGAACCGGCCGATCGGCGTGCGCCGCTGTGGTAGACGACTGACCGGTCGACAACCCATCAGCGCGCAGTGCACCCACCAGGTCCGCACCAGGTCCGCCCGGAGTCGTTCCACCGGGGCGGACCACGCACGCCGAGACCGCCAGGAGACCGAGCCGCCATGCCGGACACCCCCACCCGCCCCCGTCTCGCCGACGTCGCCGCTGCCGCCGCCGTGGACGCCCTGCCCTCCGGCCTGGCCGGCGGCGAACCCGGCACCGTGGTCATCCCGACCGTTCCCCGCATCGTCACCCGCGGCTCCGCCGGCGCCCCGCCGGCCGCCGCCCAGCGAAACGAGACCTGAGTGAAGATCTGGCACACCGCCCCCGAACCGCTCGACCACCCCGCCCTGCTGCTCGGTGAGGGCCCGCGCTGGGACGCCGCCACCGGCACGCTGAGCCTGGTGGGCATCGAGGACCGGCTCTTCGGCACGGTCCGCGACGGCGTCTGCGCCTTCGCCGCCGTGCCCGACACGCTGGGCTGCGCGGTGCCCTGGCAGGACGGGCGCTGGCTGGGCGCCTGGGGCACCACCGTCGGCGGGCTCACCGCCGAGGGCGCGGACCCGGTCCCGTTCGCCCAGCTGCCGCCGGACGCCGCCGAGTTCCGGGCCAACGACGGCGCCTGCGACCCGGCCGGGCGGTTCCTGGTCGGGGTGATGTCCCGCCGCGCCGCCGAGGGCCTGGGCGGGCTCTGGCAGGTCCGGCCGGACGGCACCCACCAGCAGCTGCTGGACGCGATGACCATCCCCAACGGCCTCGGCTGGTCCCCGGACGGCTCGGTGTTCTACGTCACCGACTCCGGGCCCGGCACCATCACCGCGTACGCCTACGACCCGGCCACCGGGGAACTGGGCGAGCGCCGCGGCGTGTTCCGGATCGACCCGCGGCTCGGTGCGCCGGACGGCCTGGCCGTCGACGCCGACGGCAACCTGTGGACGGCCGTCTGGGACGGCGGTGCGGTCCTGCGGCTGGCCCCCGACGGCGGGATCACCGGCGTGCTGGAGTTCCCCTTCGCCCGGCCCAGCGCCTGCGCCTTCGCCGGCCCGGAGCTGGACGAGCTGGTGGTCACCTCGGCCCGGGTCGGGCTGGAGCAGGCAGAGCTGGACCGCTTCCCGCTGTCCGGCCGCACCCTGCGGATGCGGGTGGACGCCCGCGGCCTGCCCGCCACCCGGTTCGGGGCCGCGGGGTGAAGCGGGTCGCCGTGATCACCGGGGCGGCTGCGGCCCAGGTGGTACCGGTCACCCGCATGATCCCGGCGAACCGGCCTGCCCGCCGGGAATGACCGGCGGGGGCAGCGGGGCCGGGCCGAGCGTGGTGGTGCCGGGGCGGGCCAGTCGGGTGAGGCCGTACCGGTAGGCCTCGACGGCTTCGCGGGTGCGGCCCTGGCGGTCGAGCAGGTCGCCGAGCAGGCGGGAGGTGTCGGCGAGGTCGCCGGTGACATCGGCCTCCTGCTGGAGGGCGATCGCGGTGCGGTAGTGGGTCTCGGCGCCGGACAGGTCCTCGGCGCGTTCCCGGATCCGCCCGAGCAGGTGGTGCGCGGCGGCGGCGTGGACCGCGCCGTGGCCGGGGCCCAGGCCCGTCAGCAGCTCCCCGAGGAGCTCCTCGGCCTCCGCGACGCGGCCCAGGCGCCAGCGGACGTCGGCCAGTTCGACCTCGACCTGTACCGCGTAGAAGGCGGCTCCGGTGGCCCGCAGCATGGCGGCGGCGGCGCGCAGTTCGGTCTCGGCGTCGTCCAGGCGGTCGTGCTGGGCGTGCAGGTAGCCGCGCATCCAGTGGCACTGGGCGAGTTCGGCGCGGATCTCCCACTGCTGGTACACCTCCGCGGCCCTGATCAGGGCGGCCTCGGCCTCGTCGAACCGGCCGGCGGCCGCCAGGGTGCGCGCCACGGAGCGGTGCAGGGTGGCGATGGCGACGGGGTCGGGTACGCGTGGTGCCAGG
Organism: Kitasatospora sp. NPDC006697; assembly: GCF_042869935.1. Classification (NCBI taxonomy): domain Bacteria; kingdom Bacillati; phylum Actinomycetota; class Actinomycetes; order Kitasatosporales; family Streptomycetaceae; genus Kitasatospora; species Kitasatospora sp. NPDC006697. The sequence goes on along the minus strand of NZ_JBIAGU010000028.1, from coordinate 98,187 downwards.
TCGAGGGCCAGTTCGGCGGCCTTCGTGGCGCGTTCCAGCGCACCGAGATCCAGGTAGGGGCCGATCACCGAGGCGTACAGCAGCATCAGCGCGCCCGGATCGGGCAGCCCGCCGCTGTTGAGTTCGTTGATCGTCGACTCCAGCAGGTAGCAGGAGTACCGCACGTCGCCCTGGAGGTAGTGCGCGGTCGCCCGGCCGCGGACGGCGCGGACCCGGGCCGGCAGCGGCTGGTCGGCCAGCAGCGCCTCGGCCTGCTCGAACTGCTCCCGGCCGGCGCCCAGTTCGCCGCGCTGGAGGAGGAACGAGCCCAGCGTGGTGCGCAGTTCGGCGACCAGGTCACCCAGGTCGTGCGCCGCGGCCCGGTCGATCAGCTCGGTGAGCACCGCTTCGGCCCGGCCCGGGTCGCCGCCGTCCATCAGTGAGCGGGCCGCGGCCTGCCCTTCGCGGATCTCGGTGCGCAGGCCGCCCGGCACGCCGTCCGCGAGCTCCTCGTAGCTGACGGCGAGCCGTTCGGCGAAGTAGCGCAGCGCCGTCTCCGAGGGCCGGGCCTTGCCGGACTCCACGGTGGAGACGAAGGCGGCGGTGTACCCGGGCTCGGCCAGGGCGCGCTGCGTCAGCCCGCGTGCGGTACGCAGCTTCTGCAGTCGCCGGCCGACCCGCTGCTCCGCGGTGTCCTGACCGCCGGCGGAACCGGGCATCGTCGCTCCTCCTCGTTCGGGGCGGGGGATTCCCCGCACTCCTACCACGAAACCGCACGGGGCCTTGTGCCCCGCGAGGTCCTGCCCTACGTTAAATCGTGCAGTAAGTGAAGTTACTGATTCATTTAACCAGGGGCGTGGGGACCGTGCGATCCGGCATCCGGCCGACCGGCCATGTGTGCGATGCTCCGCCGTTCCACGACCGCCGACCGGCGGACGCCTGCTGCCCCACCCTGCGCCCGACCGCGCGGGCCGCCTCGCGACCGCGCGGCCGGGTCCCGGGCTTCGACGCCGCATCGGCCCTGAACCGGCCGGCGGAGCCCGCGGTGCTCGACCACCTCATCCAGCTCGCGCGCGACGCGAGCCCTCTCCCCCAGGAGGAGTCCCCATGACAACGTGGAAGTCCCGCACCGCTCGCAGGCGGGCGAGCCGGCCCCGCACGGCCGCGGCAGTCATGGCCGCGGCGGCGCTCTGCTCCGGTCTGCTCGGGGTGGCGCCGGCCGTGGCGGCCACCCCGGTGGCGGCCACCGCCGCTCCGGCTCCGCCGCCCAGCATGCCGCCGGTCGCCGCGCCGGCCGCCAACGGTCCGATCTGCTGGTACGGGGCCTGCTACGACTACGTCAGCGGCCACCAGTGGACCGACACCACCGGCGCCCAGGTCCTGATGAAGATCGAGGCCCCCGTGGTCAACCCGGCCCGGACCGGTGAGCACAGCCTGCAGGAGATCGCGCTCCAGAACACCGCGCGGACCTCCACCGTCGAGATCGGCTGGACCGTGGACCCCGAGCTCAACGGGGACAGCCGGCCGCACCTGTTCGTCTACCACTGGGTCGACGGCCAGGAGAGCTGCTACAACGGCTGCGGATTCGTCCAGGTCTCCCCGGCCGTCCAGCCGGGGATGCCGCTGCCGCCGCACGCCGCGGCGAGCTTCGCGATCCGCAACATCCACGGCGACTGGTGGACCTTCCTCGACGGCCTCCCCGTGGGGTACTTCCCCGGCTCGCTGTGGAACGGCACCTACCGGAGCGCCCAACTCGTCTCGGTCTTCGGCGAGGTGGCGGAGAACACCGCCGACACCCCCAGCTGCACGCAGATGGGCGACGGCCGGTACGGCACCGATGGCGGCTCCTCCTGGATCCGCGACTACCGCATCGATGGCACGGCCGACCGGCCGAACCTGACCGTCAGCGCCACGAGCCCCACCCACTACGACGCCGGGGCGGTCACCGCCACCTCGTTCCGACTGGGCGGCCCCGGCACCGGGGCCTGCACGACGGCCGCGAGCACCACCGGCTGAACCCCGCCCGCCCTGCCGGCGGCCGTGGCGCCCCCGGTCACCTCCAGGCGTACGGACCGCGTGAGGCGTGAACGGCAGCCGTGTGCACGCTCACAACGGAGTCCGGGCCCCGGCTCCGGCCGTGAAGACCGTCGGAGCCGGGGCCCGGGGCCACAGCCGGATCACCAGGCGCACGGCCCGCCTCAGGCGAGCCGGGTGAACTCCACCCGCACCTGCGGAAGTTCGCCCTGGGCGCCGCGGTAGACCCCCTTGTGCGGGGGGACGTCGCCGTACTCGCGTCCGCGGGCGACGATGACATGGGACTCGCCCGGCTGGGTTCCGTTGGTGGGGTCGTGGCCGACCCACTCGCCTGCCCAGTACTCGACCCACGCGTGGCTCTCACCGGCCACCGGGCGGTCGAGCTGGGCGTCGGGCGAGGGATGGAGGTAGCCGGAGACGTAGCGTGCGGGGAGCCCGGCCGCGCGGAGCAGCGCGGCGGTGAGATGGGCGAAGTCCTGGCAGACGCCCACCCGGTGGTCCCAGGCGTCCTGCGCGCCGCTCTGCACACCGGTGGTGCCCGGGGTGTAGGCGAGGCGCTCCCCGACCAGTTCGCTGAGCGCCGCCGCCGCCTGGTGGGCGTCCAGGCCGTCGGCGGCCGCGACGGCCCGGGCGGCGAGGTCCGGGCTCACCGTGGTGCGCGGCGTCGCGGAGAGGTACTCCGCCAGGCGGGACTCGGCCGACCGCGCGGCGATCTCGGCCCGGCTCGGCGGGGTGGGCAGCTGGGTCGGTGGGGCGGTCTCGACCAGGCTGGTCGCCGTGAGCGAGAGGCTGGTGTGGGGGTCCGCCAGGTCGAACACGGTGACCTGGGTGCCCCAGTAGTCCCAGTAGGTCCACATCGCCGCGCCGGGGGTGACGACCACCCGCGAGTCCAGCACGGTCTGGGTCGGCAGGGTGAGCGGGGTCATCCTGGCCTCGTTGTGCGAGGAGGAGGCGGGGCTCGGGTATCCCACCCGGGTCTCGTGGCGTATCCGCAGTCTGCTGGCCATGCCGGTCACACTCCCTCGCGTGGTACGGAATCGTGGTGGGACCACTCGACCGGGCCGTCGTAGGGGAAGTAGCGCTCGGCCACGGCCCGGGTGGCCTCACCGCAGGCGAGCTGGAGTTCGCTCAGCAGCGCGGGCAGCCGCTCCAGCTCGGCAGCGTCGAGGTACTCCAGCCGGGTGCGCATCCGGCCCACGGTCAGCCGCGCCGGTTCCGGCCGCTGCCACGCGGGAGTGCCGCCGCCGAGCTCGGCCAGGCAGCCCTCGGCGGCGGTCAGCGCGTGCAGGACGGAGCGCGGGAATCCGCGGTCCAGCAGCAGGAAGGCCGCCGCCTCGCCCGGATCGGTGCCGGCGCCGCGTGCCCGGACGAACGCCTCGTCCGCGCCGCTGGCGCTGAGCAGTGTGGGCCAGTCGGGGGCGTGCACGGCGGCGAGCACCCGGACCGCCAGCAGCCGGGCGGTCATGTCGACCCGTTCGAGGCTGCGCCCGAGGACGACGATGCGCCAGCCGTCGTCGCGGCTCATGGTGGAGTCGGCGAGCCCGAAGAACAGGGCCGCCCGGCGGCGGACCAGCCCGAGGTAGGCGTGCGGTCCGGTGCGGCGCGCGGCGCGGCGGTGCTCGGCCAGCTGGTGCCAGGTGGAATTGAGGGTCTCCCACATTTCGGTGGAGACCACGTCGCGCGCCGTCAGCGCGTTCTGCCGGGCCGCGGTGAGCGCGCCCTCGATGGAGCCCGGGTTGATCGCGTCGAAGGCGAGCCGGGCCAGTACCGAGCCCATGTCGCAGTGCTGTTCGGCCGGGACGGCCACGCCGAGGATGGCGTGCAGGGAGCGGCAGGCGGCGTCCTCGTCGCTCCACGGGTCCTCGAGGAGCCGGTGCAGGTAGGCATCCAGGATGCGGGCGGTGTCGTCGGCGCGCTCCACGTAACGGCCGAGCCAGAACAGGGACTCGGCGATCCGGGAGAGCATGGTGTCGGTGGTGATCACTGCTGCTGTGCCTCCTCCTGGGTCGAGCTTCCGGGTATGCTCCCGGCTCCCGGTCCGAACTGACGAGGGCTCACCTCCTGTACAGCGGCGGGCTGTTCGGCGGCCTTCCGGGCCGGCTGGGTGCCGGGGGCCAGCACCCAGGTGTCCTTGGAGCCGCCGCCCTGGCTCGAGTTGACGATCAGGTTGCCCTCGCCCAGGGCCACCCTGGTCAGCCCGCCGGGCAGCAGCCACACGTCGGTGCCGTCGTTGACGGCGAACGGCCGCAGGTCGATGTGGCGGGGTGCGAGCCCGTCCCGGCCGTCCGCCCGATGGCTCAGCGTCGGGGAGGTGGAGAGCGCCACCGGACGCTGGGCGATCCAGCCGCGCGGGTCGGCCGCCACCTCCTTGGCGAGCCGGTCCAGCGCGTCCCGCTCGGCCCGCGGGCCGATGACGATGCCCTTGCCGCCGGCGCCGTCGACCGGCTTCAGCACGAGTCGGTCCAGCTGGTCCAGCACCTCTTCCAGCCGGCCCGGCTCCTCCGGCCGGATGCTCTCGACATTCGGCAGCAGCGGCTCCTCCGCCAGGTAGTAGCGGATCAGGTCGGGAACGTAGGTGTAGAGCAGCTTGTCGTCGGCGATGCCGTTGCCCACCGCGTTGGCCAGGGTGACGGTCCCGGCGTGCGCCGCGGCCATGATGCCCGGTACGCCGATCAGCGAGTCGGGGCGGAAGTGCAGCGGGTCGAGGAAGTCGTCGTCGAGCCGCCGGTAGATCACGTGGACCGGGGACTCGCCCCTGGTGGTGCGCATCCGCACCCGGTTGCCCGAGCAGACCAGGTCGCGGCCCTCGACCAGCTGCACGCCCATCAGCCGGGCCAGCAGGGCGTGTTCGAAGTAGGCCGCGTTGGCCACCCCCGGAGTGAGCACGACCACGACCGGATCGGTCACGCCCTCGGGCGCGCAGGCCTGGAGAGCGGCCAGGAGCCGCTGGGGGTACTCGGCCACCGGGCGCACGGGCTGCTCGGCGAAGAGCGCGGGGAAGGTCCGGGTCATCACGCGGCGGTTCTCGATCACGTAGGACACGCCGGACGGCACCCGGACGTTGTCCTCCAGCACCCGGAACAGGCCCTCCTCGTCCCGGACCAGGTCGATCCCGGAGACGTGGATGCGGACCCCGTTCGGAGGCTCGACACCGTGCGCCGCGCGGTGGAAGTGCGGCGACGAGAAGAGCAGCCGGTAGGGCACCACACCGTCGGCGAAGACCCGCTGCCTGCCGTAGGCGTCGGCGAGGAACGCCTCCAGGGCCAGGACCCGCTGTCGCACGCCCCGGCTCAGCTGATCCCACTCGACGGCGTCGAGCAGGCGTGGCACCAGATCGAGCGGGAAGGGGCGTTCCTCGCCGCCGTAGGAGTAGGTCACCCCGCGGTCGGTGAAGGCGCGCGCCATCTGGTCGGTCCGGTACCGGAGTTCCACGGAATCCAGGGGGTTCAGTGCGGCGAAGACGGCCTCGTAGGCCGGCCGCACCACCCCGGGGCGCTCGAACATCTCGTCCCACGCGTCCGCCGGCGTGTACGAGTCAAAAATATCGGCCATGACGAGACGCTATGGGCGCCCGGTTTCCGCCCTGTCACGGCTGGACTACCGAAAATCACACGGCCCAGCTCAGGCCGGCCGTAAGGACCGGCCGCACCGTGCAAGGTGACGATGTGCCACCTGAACGGGCGTCAGGTGCGATCGACCCTCCGAACAGACGGATGACCCGATCAGAGTCTGATCGGGTCATCCGTCGATATGTGTCCGAGGGGGGACTTGAACCCCCACGCCCGATAAAGGGCACTAGCACCTCAAGCTAGCGCGTCTGCCATTCCGCCACCCGGACTGGGTGTGCGCCTCGGGAATTCTGTGTGGTCCCCGTGGCGACAGAGAGAACAGTAGCAGGTTTTGGAGGGGTCCCACCTGCGGGTTCCTGCGGGGGTGAGCGGTAGTGCGCCGGTTGTGGGGGGTGGCGCGGTCGGAAGTGGCGGCGGATCGGTCGGGAGCGGTCGGAAGCGGTCGGGGGCGGACAAGTTCCTCGTCCTCGGGTGGGGAGCGGGGGGTGCTCTCCTAGCCTCGGGGGGAGTGGGGGACCCGGACCGGAGCCCTGAACGGAACGCCCCGTTCACCGGGCCCCCGGTCGTCAGAAGGGCGGCAGGACGTGGAGCGGACCAGCGCGACGGCAGCGGGACCCGTGCAGCGGGCCGACGGCGGGTGGCGGATCGTCGCCGAGGCCCGGGAGGCGGCGGTGCCGCGGGTGCGGCACGCCGTGCGGGACCTGCTGGCGGAGCAGGGGCTGGTCGGCGAGCGGTACGCGGACCTGGTGGACGGCCTGCTGCTGATCGTCTCCGAGCTGGTGACCAACGTGGTCACCCACGCGGCACTGCTCACCCCCCTGGTGACCTGCGAGGTGCTGATCGGCGACGGCCGGGTGCGGGTCGCGGTGGAGGACGGGCACCCGTACCGGCCCAAGGCCGTGCAGAGCGACGAGGAACAGACCGGCGGCCGCGGGCTGATGATGGTCAAGAGCATCAGCCTGGCGGCCGGCGGCGCCTGCGACGTGGAGCAGACCGGGGACGGTGGCAAGGTGATCTGGGCCGAGCTGCCGCTCCCCGGGCGGTGAGCGGCTACCAGCCCCGGCCGGCGATCTCCCGGATGCCGGGCAGCGCGGCCTCGAAGACGGTGCTGAACCAGACCGAGAAGGGCTTCTCCGCCTGCAGCTCCTTCAGCTCCTGGGCGGTCACGAAGCGGGTGGAGTCGACCTCGTCCGGGTGCGGCCGCAGCTCGTCGGTGACCAGGCCGACGAAGAGGTGGTTCCACTCCCGCTCGATCAGCCCGGTGGCCTCGTCCGGCAGGTCGTAGCGCACGGTGCCGGCCGAGCAGAGCAGCGCCGGGGCGGCGCCCAGCTCCTCGGCGGTGCGGCGGGCGGCGGCGACGAACGGCGGCTCGTCCGGGTACGGGTGGCCGCAGCAGGTGTTGGACCAGACGCCGGGGGAGTGGTACTTGCCCAGCGCCCGGCGCTGCAGCAGCAGCCGGCCCTGCTTGTCGAAGAGGAAGACCGAGAACGCCCGGTGCAGGTGCCCGGGCTGCTGGTGGGCCCAGTGCTTCTCCGCGGTGCCGATGGTGACGCCCTCGTCGTCCACCAGCTCCAGCAGGATCTCGGGCGCGGCCGCGGCCACGTTCTCGGCGGCCAGGCTGGTCGGTCGGCTCTCGGGCATGGGACCTCTTTCGGCACGGGGACCGGCGCCGCCACCCGGACCTCCCGGCCGGGCGAGCCCCCCCGGTCCTGCGGACGGCAGCAGTCGGCCCCCGGAAAGGCGGGCGCGACGAACGGGTGCAACGAGCACGCCCCCGGAGCGGTCACGGCCGGTCCCTGAGGGCGCAGGTGCCAGTCTGCCCCATGCCCGGCGCGCGGGGACGGATTCGACGCCGTTGCCCGGTACGGGGGCCCTTTCGGGGGGCGCGCGCCCGGCCGCGCGCCCCCGCGCCGTCCACGCCGCACCCCCGCGGCCGGAGATTCGTCCACAACTCATCCACGGCTCGGACACCGGCGGCACCCCTGGCGGACCACCCGCCTCCACCGAGCCGGACGCCGGCACGGCACCGGGCCCCGGACCGGCCCGGCCGCCGTTCGGGCCGGTCACGCACGTCGCCTACCATCGCTTACGGCACAGCCCGCGGCCCGGCGGAGACGAAACCGGCCACCGGCGTGAGCGCTGCCGACCGCCCGGTCCGACGAACCACAGGAGACCCCGCATGATCGGCCTCGTTCTGGCAGCCGGCGCCGGCCGCCGGCTGCGTCCGTACACCGACACGCTGCCCAAAGCCCTGGTGCCGGTGGACGGCGAGAAGACCGTGCTGGACCTGACCCTGGGCAACTACGCGGAGGTCGGGCTGCGGGAGGCCGCCATCGTGGTCGGCTACCGCAAGGAGGCGGTCCAGGAGCGCAAGGCCGAGCTGGAGCGGCGCTACGGGGTGCGGCTGACCCTGGTGGAGAACGACCGCGCCGAGGAGTGGAACAACGCCTACTCCCTCTGGTGCGCCCGCGAGCTCTTCGCCGAGGGCCTGCTGCTGGCCAACGGCGACACCCTCCACCCGGCCTCGGTGCAGCGCACCCTGCTGGACGCCAACGACCGGCTGACCGCCGAGGGCCGGGCCCCGGGCCTGCTGCTCGCGCTGGACACCGTGAAGAAACTGGCCGACGAGGAGATGAAGGTCGTCGTCGACCCGGCAAAGGGCGTGCAAAAGATCACCAAGCTGATGGACCCGGCCGCGGCGACCGGCGAGTACATCGGCCTCACCGTGATCAACCCGTCGGCCGGCGCCGACCTGGCGGACGCGCTGCGCACCACCTACGAGCGCGACCCGCAGCTCTACTACGAGGACGGCTACCAGGAGATGGCCGACCGCGGCCTGCGGATCGACGTGCAGCCGATCGGCGAGGTCTCCTGGGTCGAGGTCGACAACCACGAGGACCTGGCGAAGGCCCGGGAGATCGCATGCCGGTACTGACCAGGCTGATCCCCTCCCCGCTCTTCGTCGAGATCCGCGCCGGCGCGCTGGACGCGCTGGCCGGCATCCTGGCCGACCAGCGGCTCTCCAGCGCCGGCCGGATCGCGGTGGCGATCAGCGGCGGCAGCGGCGCCAAGCTGCGCCAGCGGCTGGAGCCCCAGCTGCCGCAGGCCGACTGGTACCGGGTCGAGGACGGCACCCTGGACGCCGCGGTCAAGCTGGCCGAGCAGATGCGCGGCGGCCACTACGACGTCCTGGTCGGCATGGGCGGCGGTAAGATCATTGACGCCGCGAAGTACGCGGCGGCCCGGGTCGGGCTGCCCGTGGTCGCGGTCGCCACCAACCTCGCGCACGACGGCCTCTGCTCCCCGGTCTCCTCGCTGGAGAACGACGCCGGGCGCGGCTCCTACGGCGTGCCCTCGCCGATCGGCATCGTGGTCGACCCGGACGTGGTCCGGGAGGCACCGCTGCGGTTCGTCGCGTCCGGGATCGGCGACATCGTCTCCAACATCTCGGCCTGCGCCGACTGGGAGCTGTCGCACCGCGAGACCGGCGAGGCGGTGGACGGACTGGCCGTCGCGATGGCCCGGTCCGCGGGCGAGAACATCCTGCGGCACCCCGGGAAGCTGCCCGACCCGGACCTGCTGACAGCGCTCGCGGAAGCACTGGTACTGTCCGGCATCGCGATGAACATCACAGGCAGCACCCGGCCCTCGTCGGGCGCCTGCCACGAGATCTCGCACGCCCTGGACGTGCTGTACCCCAAGCGTTCCGCCCAGCACGGCGAGCAGGTCGGCCTCGGGGCCGCCTTCGCGAGCCACCTGCGGGGCGAGCGCGAACTGACCGGTCTGATCGTCGACTGCCTGCGGACCCACGGCCTGCCGGTGACCGCCGATCAGCTCGGTTTCTCCGAGGCGGAGTTCACCGACGCGGTGCACTACGCTCCGAATACCCGCCCGGGCCGCTTCACCATCCTCGAGCACCTCGACCTCTCGCCCACAGCCATCAGGGACGCGTACGCCGACTATGTCCAAGCCGTCAACTGCTGAGTCGCCCTCAGCCTCCCGCCCGCCGGTCGACCTCACGGTCCGCCCCTCGATCGAGGAGCTGCGCGCGGTCATCCACCCCGCCGGCATGCTGCAGCGGCGCAGCGCCGAGCACTGGGCGGGGCGGCTGTACATGCGCAGGATCTCGCTGCGGATCACCCGGCTGCTCTCCACGGTCACCGTGATCACGCCGAACGGCCTGACCTACCTGATGATGCTCACCGGCATCCTGGCCGGCGCCGCGCTGGTCATCCCGGGCATCGCCGGGGCGATCGCGGCCGCGCTGCTGATCCAGCTCTACCTGCTGCTGGACTGCGTGGACGGCGAGGTGGCCCGCTGGCGCCGGCAGACCTCGCTGACCGGCGTCTACCTGGACCGGGTCGGCCACTACATGTCCGAGGCCGCGCTGCTCACCGGCCTGGGCCTGCGTGGCACCGACCTGTTCCACCGGGCCGGCCACGGCAGCCACTGGGAGTGGGCGTTCCTGGGCACGCTGGCGGCGCTCGGCGCGATCCTGATCAAGTCGGAGACCGATCTGGTGGACGTGGCCCGGGCCCGCTCCGGGATGACCGCGGTGGAGGACAGCGCCGCGGTGCCGCGCTCCACCGGGGTGGCCAGGGCCCGCAAGGCGGCCGCCTTCCTGAAGTTCCACCGGCTGGTCGGCGCGGTCGAGGCCTCGCTCTTCATCCTGGCGGCAGGGATCGCCGACCAGGTGCACGGCGGCCTCTTCTTCACCCGCCTCGCGGTGGTGGTGCTGGCGGCGATCGCCATGCTGCAGACCGTGCTGCACCTGCTGAGCATCGTCCTCTCCAGCAGGCTGCGATGAGCACCGCGGTGACCGGGACCACCGGGCAGGCCGAGCGGTTCCGGCTCGGCGCGGTGATCATCACCATGGGCAACCGGCCGGCCGAGCTGGCCGCGCTGATCGACTCGGTGCGGGCCCAGCAGGGCGCCGAGGTGGAGCTGGCCGTGGTGGCCAACGGCGCCCCGCTGCCCCCGCTGCCGCCGGGCGTGCGGACCGCCGAGCTGCCGGAGAACCTGGGCATCCCGGGCGGCCGCAACGTCGGCATCGAGCTCTTCGGCCCGAACGGCCGGGACGTCGACGCGGTGCTCTTCCTGGACGACGACGGCCGGCTGCCCGGCACCGACTCGGCCCGGCTGCTGCGCGAGGCCTTCACCGCCGATCCGGAGCTGGGCATCGTCAGCTTCCGGATCGCCGACCCGGACACCGGCGAGACCCAGCGCCGGCACGTGCCCCGGCTGCGCGCCAGCGACCCGCTGCGCTCCTCCCGGGTGACCACCTTCCTCGGCGGGGCCAGCGCGGTCCGCTGCGCGGTCTTCGAGCAGGCCGGGCAGCTGCCCGCCGAGTTCTTCTACGCCCACGAGGAGACCGACCTCGCGTGGCGCGCGCTGGACGCCGGGTGGTCGATCGACTACCGGGCCGACATCGTGCTCCACCACCCCACCACCTCGCCGGCCCGGCACGCCACCTATTTCCACAACGTGGCGCGCAACCGGGTCTGGCTGGCCCGGCGGAACCTTCCGGTGCCGCTGGTGCCTCTCTACCTCTGCACCTGGATGCTGCTCACTCTGGTCCGCCGGCCCTCGGGGGAGGCATGGAAGGCATGGCGGGCCGGGTTCCGGGAGGGCTGGCGCACACCCGCGGGTGAGCGACGGCCCATGCGATGGCGTACTGTATGGCGATTGACCAGGTTGGGCAGACCGCCGGTCATCTGATCACCTGTACGGCGGATCACCACACCGCCGTCCGGAGACCCCCGTGATCCGCTGGGAACCCGGTTCCGAACGCCCCATCCGGGCCCGGCGACTGCCCCCGGCCAGCAGCCGGACTTCCGATTCGTGAAGGACGAATGTGTCGACAGTGAGTGAACAGGTCAACCTCTCTCTCCCCGGAGGTGTTGACGCCGGGCTGAGCCAGAAGCAGCTCGCCGACAAGTACGGCCTCAGCGTCAGCGGGGCCCGTCCCGGGCTGGTCGCCTACACCAAGCAGCTGTGGGGCCGTCGGCACTTCATCGTCGCGTTCGCCACTGCCCGGCTGGTGGCGCAGTACACCACCGCGAAGATGGGCCAGGTCTGGCAGGTCGTGACCCCGCTGCTGAACTGCGCGGTGTTCTACCTCGTCTTCGGCGTCATCCTGAGCGGCAACAACACTCCGAAGTACATCCCCTGGCTCTGCGTGGGTGTCTTCATCTTCCAGTTCATCCAGAGCGCCGTGCAGTCCGGGACCGGGGCGATCTCGTACAACCTCGGCCTGATCCGGGCGCTGCACTTCCCGCGCGCCTGCATGCCGATCGCCTTCACCGTGATCCAGCTCCAGCAGCTGCTGATCTCGATGGTGGTGCTGGTCGCCATCGTGCTGTCGAACGACCTGATGCCGGGCGCGACCTGGCTGCAGGTGATCCCGGCGCTGGTGCTGCTCTCCTTCTTCAACACCGGCCTGGCGCTGATGATGGCCCGGATCGGCGCCAAGACTAGCGACGTCTCGCAGCTGATGCCGTTCATCCTGCGCACCTGGATGTACCTGTCGGGCGTCATGTACACCATCTCGGACCACGTGCAGAAGTGGCCGGTCTGGATCCAGAACCTGGTCCAGGCCAACCCGGCCTCGGTCTACATGGAGCTGGTGCGGCACGCGATGATCCCGAGCATCTACAGCCCGCACAAGTACCCGAGCAACCACCTGACCCTGCCGGGGCACATCTGGGCGATGGCGGTGGGCTGGGCGGTCGTCGCTTTCGTCATCGGTTACGTCTTCTTCTGGAAGGCTGAGGAGGAGTACGGCCGTGGCTGACACGATCATGGACCTGTCCGAGGAAGAGGCCAAGAAGCAGGCCGAGGAGTTCCGCTCGGGCCGCGACGAGCGGGCGATCGCCGCCGCCCGGGAGACCCGCGTCCCGACCGTGGTCGTGGACGACGTGCACATCGTCTACAAGGTGCACGGCGCCTCCTCCGGCAAGGGCAGCGCCACCTCGGCGCTCTCCCGGCTGATCTCCCGCAAGCGGTCCCCCGCGATCACCGAGGTGCACGCCGTCCGCGGCGTCACCTTCACCGCCTACAAGGGCGAGGCGATCGGCCTGATCGGCTCCAACGGCTCGGGCAAGTCGACCATGCTGTCGGCGATCGCCGGCCTGCTGCCGACCGAGCGCGGCGGCATCTACACCAACGGCCAGCCCTCGCTGCTCGGCGTGAACGCGGCGCTGATGGACGACCTGACCGGTGAGCGCAACGTGGTGCTGGGCTGCCTGGCGATGGGCATGAGCCCGGCCCAGGTGAAGGAGCGGTACCAGGACATCGTGGACTTCTCGGGCATCAACGAGAAGGGCCAGTTCATCAACCTGCCGATGCGCACCTACTCCTCCGGCATGGCGGCCCGCCTGCGGTTCTCCATCGCGGCGGCCAAGACCCACGACGTGCTGCTGATCGACGAGGCGCTCTCCACCGGCGACCAGGCCTTCCAGCGCCGCAGCGAGGCCCGGATCCGCGAGCTGCGCAAGTCGGCCGGCACGGTCTTCCTGGTCAGCCACAACAACAACGCGATCCGGGACACCTGCGAGCGGACCATCTGGATCGAGACTGGCAAGCTGATCATGGACGGCCCGACCGACGAGGTGGTCGGCATGTACGAGCGCGGCGAGCGCCCGTAGCGCCCGCGAGCCCGGCACCGCCGGAGCCGGTGCCCGCCACGCCTGGTGCGTGTGGGCACCGGCTCCGGCGTTTCGACAGGCCGGCGCTGCCCGCGCGAGCGGCCGGGGGCGCGCCCCCGGCGTGTGCGCCGGGCGAGTGAGCAGGCCCGGCGCGCCGGGGGGCGGTCTTTTCGGCTGGTGGTCGGAAGTGAAAGGGTGGGGACCCAGGCGCGGTCCGTTTTTCGCCCCCGGGGGAATATCCGAGTCGATTCCATGGTCAACACCGGTGTAGAACGGGGGAGTGACGGAAGTGACGGTATCGGCTCAGTCCTCGGTGCGTGCGCAGGGCGACTCGGTGGGGAGCACGCTCGACAAGGCGGCGCGGGAGAACTTCCCGGTGGCCCCGGGCTTCCTGCCCGCGGCCTGGCGCGGCGACCTGATGGCGGTCTACGGCTTCGCCCGGCTGGTGGACGACGCGGGGGACGGCGACCTGGCCGACCCGGCGGGGACGGCGCGGCTGCTGGGTGCCGCCACCCCTTCGGAGCAACCTGACGATACGGTTTTCAGACTCGGCCTGCTCGACGCCATCGAGCGCGATCTCGACCGGGCGTTCGAGGCCGGCCTGCCCGGCGGCGCCGGCGAGGCGCCCGGGCACCCGCTGATGCGCGCCCTGGTGCCGCTGGTCGGCAAGCATGCCGTCACCCCCGAGCCGTTCCGCCGGCTGATCGAGGCCAACCGGGTCGACCAGACCGTGGCCCGCTACCGGACCTACGAGGACCTGCTCGGCTACTGCCGGCTCTCCGCCGATCCGGTCGGCCGGCTGGTGCTGGCCCTGGCCGGCCTCGCCACCCCCGAGCGGATCGAGCTGTCCGACCGGATCTGCACCGCGCTGCAGATCGTCGAGCACCTCCAGGACGTCGCCGAGGATCACGCCAGCGGCCGGATCTACCTGCCCGCCGAGGACATGGCCCGGTTCCGGGTCACCGAGGAGGACCTGGGCCGCCCCACCGCCTCCCCGGCCGTGCGCGAGCTGGTCGCCTTCGAGGCCGGCCGAGCCCGGACCCTGCTCGACCGCGGCGCCCCGCTGGTCGGTACGGTTCGTGGCAGGCTTCGTCTGCTGCTGGCGGGATTCACGGCCGGCGGGTACGCGGCGCTGGCGGCCATCGAGGCGGCCGGCCACGACGTGCTCGCCGAGCAGCCGAAGCCCGACAAGCGCCGCCTCGCGATGAAGGCGGCGGCCATCTTCGCGAAGGGAAGGTGAACGCCCGAGTGGCGGCATCACCACTGGCGTCGGCACCGGTCATGGCGGCGTACCGCTACTGCGAGGCGGTCACCGCCCTGCAGGCCCGCAACTTCAGCTACGGGATCCGGCTGCTCCCGGAGCCCAAGCGGCTCGCCATGTCCGCGCTCTACGCGCTGGCCCGCCGGGTCGACGACATCGGCGACGGCGAGCAGCTGACGCCCGAGCGCAAGCAGGAGCAGCTGCTGGCCACCCGGGCTCTGCTGGACGAGATCCGGGCCGGTGCCGTCACCGAGGAGGACACCGACCCGATCAAGGTCGCGCTGGCCGACGCGGCCCGCCGCTTCCCGATCCCGCTGGACGCCTTCGACGAGCTGATCGACGGCGTCGAGATGGACCTGCGCGGCGAGGAGTACCGCACCTTCGACGACCTCAAGGTCTACTGCCGCTGCGTGGCCGGCTCGATCGGCCGGCTCTCGCTCGGCGTCTACGGCTGCGAGGACCCCAAGCGCGGCGCCGAGTACGCGGACACCCTGGGCCTGGCCCTGCAGCTCACCAACATCCTGCGCGACCTGCGCGAGGACGCGGTGAACGGGCGGACCTACCTGCCCGCCGAGGATCTGGCCCGGTTCGGCTGCGAGCAGGGCTTCGCGCTGCCCAGGCCGCCGGTCGGCGCCGACTTCACCGGCCTGATCGCCTTCGAGGCCGAGCGGGCCCAGGGCTACTTCGAGGAGGGCCTGCGGCTGCTCCCGATGCTGGACCGCCGCAGCCGGGCCTGCACCGCGGCGATGGCCGGGATCTACCACCGGCTGCTGGGCCGGATCGCGGCCGAGCCCGAGTCGGTGCTGCGGGGCCGGGTCTCGCTGCCCGGCTGGGAGAAGGCGTACGTGGCGCTCTCCGGCTTGGCCGGAGGACGCTCTTGACCGTCGCCGATCTTGGGCGGAGAGTCACTGAAGCGATCGGGCAGAGCACGAACCGACGACTGAGCAGGGAGGCGAGATGACCGGGCGAACCGGGGGCCGCACGGCCGTGGTGGTCGGCGGCGGCCTGGCCGGGCTGACCGCCGCGCTGCGGCTGGCGGAGGCCGACGTCCGGGTGACCCTGCTGGAGGCCCGCCCCCGGCTCGGCGGCCTGGCCTTCTCGTTCCGCCGCGGCGAGCTGACCGTGGACAACGGCCAGCACGTCTTCCTGCGCTGCTGCACCGCCTACCGCGGCCTGGTCGACCGGCTCGGCGCCGCCGGCCTCGTCGACATCCAGCCACGGCTGGAGGTACCGGTGCTCTCGGTCGACGCCGACGGGCACGGCTATCGGCTCGGCCGGCTCTCCCGGGCCGACCTGCCGGTGCCGCTGCACCTGGCCGCCAGCCTGGCCCGCTACCCGCACCTGGGCGACGCCGACCGGCTGCGGGTGGTCCGCGGCGCGCTCGCGCTGCAGCGGCTCGACCTGGCCGACCCGGCCCTGGACGAGCTCTCCTTCGGCGACTGGTTGCGCTCCCACGGGCAGAACGACCGCACCCTGGCCGCGCTCTGGGACCTGGTCGGGGTGGCCACCCTGAACGCCCGGGCCGACCAGGTGTCCCTGGCGCTGGCCGCGATGGTCTTCAAGACCGGGCTGCTCACCGACCGCGGCGCCAGCGACATCGGGATCGCCTCGGTGCCGCTGGGAGCGCTGCACCACGACGCGGCGCTGCGCGAGCTGGCCGCCGCCCAGGTCGGGGTGCGGCTGCGCACCAAGGCCGTGGAACTGAAGCCGGACGGGGACGGCGGCCACACCGTGCGGCTGGAGGGCGGGGAACTGCTCACCGCCGACACCGTGGTGCTGGCCGGCGCCCAGGACACCGCCCAGGCCCTGCTGCCCCCGGACTCCCTCGCCGGACAGCAGCGGCTGGGCGAACTGGGCTACGCGCCGATCCTCAACGTGCACGTGGTCTACGACCGGCCGGTGCTGCGCCGGCCGTTCTTCGCCGCGCTGGACTCGCCGGTCCAGTGGGTCTTCGACCGGACCGCGCACTCGGGCCTGGCCGCCGTGCACCCCGGCGCCCAGTACCTGGCGCTGTCCCAGTCCGCGGTGCAGGACGAGATCGAGCTGCCGGTGGCCGAGCTGCGGGCCCGCTACCTGCCCGAGCTGGCCCGGCTGCTGCCGCCGGCCCGCGGGGCCGGGGTGCTCGACTTCTTCGTCACCCGGGAGCGGACCGCGACCTTCGACCCGGCCCCGGGCACGGCCGCGTTCCGGCCCGGCCCGGTGACCCGGGTGCCCGGCCTGCTGCTGGCCGGCTCGTGGACCGCGACCGGCTGGCCCGCGACCATGGAGAGCGCCGTGCGCAGCGGCCACGCCGCCGCCGACGCCGCGCTGGCCGCCGCCGGCCGGCGGGCCCCGCTGGACCGCGGCGACGGGCGGTGGCCCCGGTGACTGCCCCGATCAACACGCTCATCAACACCAGCACCAGCCCTATGGCTCAGGGAGAGGGAACACTCGTGGAGGCACGTCCCAGCACGGTCGCGGGCGCGACGGCCCAGGCCGAGCCCGTCTCGGTACCCGAGCTGCTGGCCAGAGGCCGCACGCTCTGCACCCCGCCGATGCGCGCGGCGGTGGGCCGGCTGGCGGCGCCGATGGACGCGGTCGCCGCCTACCATTTCGGCTGGACCGACCAGGCCGGCAACCCGGTCGCCGGGGACGGCGGCAAGGCCGTCCGCCCGGCGCTGGCGCTGCTCTCCGCCGAGGCGGCGGGCGCCCCGGCGCTGGCCGGCGTGCCCGGCGGGGTCGCCGTCGAGCTGGTCCACAATTTCTCGCTGCTGCATGATGATCTGATGGACGGTGACGAGACCCGCAGGCACCGGGCCACCGCCTGGACCGTCTTCGGTCCGGCCCAGGCGATCCTGGTCGGCGACGCGCTGGCCGCCCTCGGCACCGAGGTGCTGCTGGACGCCGGCCGCAGCGGCGCCGCCACGCCCGCGGACGCCGCCCGCGCCGTCAGCCTGATCACCACCGCGACCCGCAAGCTGATCGATGGTCAGGCCCAGGACCTCTCCTTCGAGCACCGCGACGTGGTCAGCGTCGCCGAGTGCCTGGAGATGGAGGCCGGCAAGACCGGCGCGCTGCTGGCCGCCGCCGCCGCGATCGGCGCCGTGCTGGCCGGTGCGGACGAGCGCACCTCGGACGCGCTGCAGCGCTACGGACACCACCTCGGCCTCGCCTTCCAGGCCGTCGACGACCTGCTCGGCATCTGGGGGGCCACCGAGGTCACCGGCAAACCGCACTGGGGCGACCTGCGCCAGCGCAAGAAGTCGCTGCCGGTGGCCGCCGCCCTCGCCGAGGGCGGCGCGGCCTCCCGCCGGCTGGCCGAGCTGCTGGCCGACCCGCAGGGGCGCGGCGAGGAGTCCGAGGAGGTGCTGGCCGGCCGGGCCGCGCTGATCGAGCAGGCCGGGGGCCGGGCATGGACCCAGGAGGAGGCGCGCCGCCAGCACAGCACCGCGCTGGCCGCGCTGGACGAGGTACCGATGGCCGACGAGGTGCGCGACCGGTTCGTGGCGCTGGCCGAGTTCGTCGTGGTACGAGAGAGGTGACAGCAAGTTGACAGCAACCGCGGACGGCCGGCTCGACCCTGAGTACGATTCCGAGCCGGTCGCGGTGGATGAACGGACCGCGGGCCCGGCCGACCGGGCCGATGTCTGGCGGCCCGAGCAGGACGCGGTGGCCACAGGGGGGCCCGCCGCGGAACCGGATGAGCAGTCGTCACCCCTGGACCGCGCGGCGATCGAGGACAGCCTGCGCCGGGCCACCGAGCACCTGCTCTCCCTGCAGGACGAGGAGGGGTGGTGGAAGGGGGACCTCGAGACCAATGTGACGATGGACGCCGAGGACCTGTTACTGCGCCAGTTCCTCGGCATCCGGACCGCCGAGCAGACCGCGGCCACCGCCGAGTGGATCCGGTCCCAGCAACGCGAGGACGGCACCTGGGGGACCTTCCACGGGGGTCCGCCGGAGATCTCCACCACCGTGGAGGCGTACGTCGCACTGCGCCTGGCCGGCGACCTGCCGGAGGCCCCGCACATGCGGGCGGCGGCGGAGTACGTGCGCGGTGAGGGCGGCATCGCCGCCACCCGGGTCTTCACCCGGATCTGGCTGGCGCTGTTCGGCTGGTGGCCATGGGAACGGCTGCCGGAGATGCCACCGGAGATCATGTTCCTGCCCAAGTGGATCCCGCTCAACATCTACGCCTTCGGCTGCTGGGCCCGGCAGACCATCGTGCCGCTCACCGTGGTCTCGGCCCACCGCCCGGTGCGCCCAGCCCCGTTCGACCTGACCGAGCTGCACACCGACCCGGCCAACCCCTTCCCGCTGCGCCCGCTGGCCCCGCCGGCCAGCTGGGACGGCTTCTTCGAACGCCTCGACGTGGTGCTGCACGCCTACCACAAGCGGGCCGTCCGCCCGCTGCGCCGGCTGGCGCTCAACCAGGCCGGCCGCTGGATCGTCGAGCGCCAGGAGGCGGACGGCTGCTGGGGCGGCATCCAACCGCCCGCCGTCTACTCGCTGATCGCCCTGCACCTGCTGGGCTACGAGCTGGACCATCCGGTGATGCGCCGCGGCCTGGACGCCTTCGACCGCTTCACCGTGCACACCGAGGACGGCGCCCGCTGGCTGGAGGCCTGCCAGTCTCCGGTCTGGGACACCTGCCTGGCCACCATCGCGCTGGCCGACGCCGGGCTGCCGGCCGACCACCCGGCACTTGTCAAGGCGACCGACTGGATGCTCGGCGAGGAGATCACCACCAAGGGCGACTGGTCGGTGCAGCGGCCCTCGCTGGCGCCGGGCGGCTGGGCCTTCGAGTTCCACAACGACACCTACCCGGACATCGACGACACCGCCGAGGTGGTGCTGGCGCTGCGCCGGGTGAAGCACCCCGAGCCGGCCAAGGTGGCCGCCTCGGTGCGCCGCGGGGTGGAGTGGAACCTCGGCATGCAGTCCAAGAACGGCGCCTGGGGCGCCTTCGACGTGGACAACACCAGCACCCTGCCGAACAAACTGCCGTTCTGCGACTTCGGCGAGGTGGTGGACCCGCCGTCGGCCGACGTCACCGCCCACGTGGTGGAGATGCTGGCCGAGGTCGGCCAGGCGGACGACCCGCGCACCCGGCGCGGCGTCGACTGGCTGCTGGCCAACCAGGAGGCCGAGGGCTCCTGGTTCGGGCGCTGGGGCACCAACTACATCTACGGCACCGGCTCGGTGGTGCCCGCCCTGGTGGCCGCCGGCCTGCCGGAGTCCCACCCGGCGATCCGCCGGGCGGTGCGCTGGCTGGAGGAGCGGCAGAACCAGGACGGCGGCTGGGGCGAGGACATGCGCTCCTACGAGGATCCGGAGAAGTGGTCCGGGCGCGGCGAGTCCACCGCCTCGCAGACCGCCTGGGCGCTGATGGCGCTGCTGGCGGCCGGCGAGGGCCCGGGCGGCAGGTTCGCCCCGGGCGACGGCCGGGGCAGCGCCGCCGTGGAGCGCGGGGTCCGCTGGCTGGCCGCCACCCAGTTGGCCGAAGGCAGTTGGGACGAGCCGCAGTTCACCGGGACCGGGTTCCCGTGGGACTTCTCGATCAACTACCACCTCTACCGGCTGGTCTTCCCGGTCACCGCGCTCGGCCGCTACCTGCACGGCAACCCGGTGCTGGGGCACGCGAGGAGGGCGTCGTGACCGCTCCGCTGCTGGTGCTCTGCGCGCTGGCGCCCGAGGCCTGGGCGCTGCGCGGCGGGGACTGGTCGGGGGCGCTCGGCGGCCCGCCGGTGCTGGTGCGCACCGGGATGGGTCCGGAGAGGACCGCACGGACCGTCAACTCCCTGCTGGCCGGGGAGCCGGGCGCCTACGGCGCGGTGCTGCTGACCGGGTTCTGCGCGGCGGCCGCACCGGGAACAAGACCGGGCGACGTGGTTGTTGCCGACAGGGTGAGCTCCGCCCCGGCGCGTTCCCGCCCGACCCGGCAGCCCGAGCAACTGGCCCGGGCGCTGCGGGGTCTGGGTCTGGACGTCCGGGTCGGCGCCCTGCACTCGGCGGACCACGTGGTGCGCGGCCCGGAGCGGCGCAAGCTGCACCGGGCCGGGGTGACCGCGGTGGACATGGAGACCGCGGCCGCCCTCGACCGGCTGCCCGAGGACCTGCCGGTCGCGGTGGTCCGGGTGGTGGTCGACACGCCCGAGCGCGAGCTGCTGAGACCCGGGACGCTGCCCGGCGGCCTGCGCGCCTTCCGCACCCTGCGGGCCATCGTGCCCGCCCTGCTGGGCTGGCACCGGGCGGTCCTCGCCGAACCGCCGCAGCCCGCTTCTCAGTCCTCTGCCCCGCCGATGGTCTCTCAGGAAGTGAGCTAGTCATGGCCATGCCGCTGCGCCAGTCGCTACGAGTCGGTACGTACCTCATGCAGCAGAAGCTCATCAAGCGGCGCGAGAAGTTCCCCCTGATCGTCGAGCTGGAGCCGCTCTTCGCCTGCAACCTCGCCTGTGAGGGCTGCGGCAAGATCCAGCACCCGGCCGGGGTGCTCAAGCAGCGGATGCCGGTCGCCCAGGCGGTCGGCGCGGTGCTGGAGTCGGGCGCCCCGATGGTGTCGATCGCCGGTGGCGAGCCGCTGATGCACCCGCAGATCGACGAGATCGTCCGTCAGCTGGTGGCCCGTCGGAAGTACGTCTTCCTTTGCACAAATGCGCTCCTGTTGCGCAAGAAGTTGGACAAGTTCACTCCTTCGCCGTACTTCACCTTCACGGTGCACATCGACGGGCTGCGCGAGCGGCACGATGAGTCGGTGGCCAAGGAGGGGACCTTCGACGAGGCGGTCGCGGCGATCCGGGAGGCCAAGCGCCGGGGCTTCCGGGTGACCACCAACAGCACCTTCTTCAACACCGACACGCCGCAGACGATCATCGATGTGCTCGACTTCCTCAACGATGATCTGAAGGTCGACGAGATGATGATCTCTCCGGCCTATGCGTACGAGAAGGCTCCCGACCAGGAGCACTTCCTCGGTGTCGAGCAGACCCGCGAGCTGTTCCGCAAGACCTTCGCGGGCGGCAACCGGGGCCGCTGGCGGCTCAACCACAGCCCGCTCTTCCTGGACTTCCTCGAGGGCAAGGTGGACTTCGAGTGCACCGCCTGGGGGATCCCGAACTACTCCCTCTTCGGCTGGCAGCGTCCCTGCTACCTGATGAGCGACGGCTACGTTCCGACCTACCGGGAGCTGATCGAGAAGACCGACTGGTCCAAGTACGGACGGGGCAAGGACCCGCGCTGCGAGAACTGCATGGCGCACTGCGGGTACGAGCCGACCGCGGTGCTGGCCACCATGGGTTCGCTCAAGGAGTCGATCCGAGCCGCCCGCGAGACGGTGGTCAGTTCCCGCTGAGTCGGCGGCCCGGCGCGCACGTGCAGGAGTGCGCGCCGGGCTCGACCATGGCATCAGGACTACCGGACAGCAAGGATGAGCAGACCCATGACCGCGATCTCGCTGGGGATTCCGCCACTGCCGTTGAAGCCGCTCGCCACCCGCCGGGTCTCCCGGCAGATCATGGTGGGCAATGTGCCGGTCGGCGGCGATGCGCCGGTGTCGGTGCAGTCGATGACCACCACGCTGACCTCGGACGTCAACGCGACGCTGCAGCAGATCGCGCAGCTGACGGCCTCGGGCTGCCAGATCGTGCGGGTGGCGGTGCCCTCGCAGGACGACGCGGACGCGCTCCCGATGATCGCGAAGAAGTCGCAGATCCCGGTGATCGCCGACATCCACTTCCAGCCGAAGTACGTGTTCGCCGCGATCGAGGCGGGCTGCGCGGCGGTGCGGGTGAACCCGGGCAACATCAAGGCCTTCGACGACAAGGTCGGCGAGATCGCCAAGGCCGCCTCCGAGGCCGGGACGCCGATCCGGATCGGCGTCAACGCCGGCTCGCTGGACAAGCGGCTGCTGGAGAAGTACGGCAAGGCCACCCCCGAGGCGCTGGTCGAGTCCGCGCTCTGGGAGTGCTCGCTCTTCGAGGAGCACGGCTTCCGCGACATCAAGATCTCGGTCAAGCACAACGACCCGGTCGTGATGATCAACGCCTACCGGCAGCTGGCGGCGGCCTGCGACTACCCGCTGCACCTCGGTGTGACCGAGGCCGGGCCGGCGTTCCAGGGCACGATCAAGTCGGCGGTGGCGTTCGGCGCGCTGCTGGCCGAGGGCATCGGGGACACCATCCGGGTCTCGCTGTCGGCTCCGCCGGTGGAGGAGGTCAAGGTCGGCATCCAGATCCTGGAGTCGCTGAACCTGCGTCAGCGCGGTCTGGAGATCGTCTCCTGCCCGTCCTGCGGGCGGGCCCAGGTGGATGTGTACAAGCTGGCCGAGGAGGTCACCGCGGGCCTGGAGGGCATGGAGGTGCCGCTGCGGGTCGCTGTGATGGGGTGCGTGGTGAACGGTCCGGGCGAGGCGCGCGAGGCGGACCTGGGGGTGGCCTCCGGCAACGGCAAGGGCCAGATCTTCGTCAAGGGCGAGGTGATCAAGACCGTGCCCGAGTCGAAGATCGTCGAGACCCTGATCGAGGAGGCGCTCAAGCTGGCCGAGGAGATGCAGGCGGAGGGCGGTCCGGCAGGCGCGCCCGCCGTGGTCGCCGCAGGCTGAGAAGCAGTCACCCGGCCCGCCGCAGGAGCGGGCCTTCCCCCACCGCACCCCCAGTGCAACGAAGCCGAGAGGTGGAGCCATGTCACTGCTGTCCTCCGTCCAGGGACCGGTCGACCTGAAGAAGCTGCCGGCCAACCGGCTGCCCGAGCTGGCCCAGGAGATCCGCGACTTCCTGATCGAGGCGGTCTCCCGCACCGGCGGCCACCTGGGCCCGAACCTGGGCGTGGTGGAGCTGACCATCGCGCTGCACCGGGTCTTCGACTCACCCGAGGACCGGATCCTCTTCGACACCGGACACCAGTCCTACGTGCACAAGCTGCTGACCGGCCGCCAGGACTTCAGCCGGCTGCGGGCCAAGGGCGGCCTCTCCGGCTACCCGTCCCGGGCCGAGTCCGAGCACGACGTGATCGAGAACTCGCACGCCTCGACCGTGCTCAGCTACGCCGACGGGATCGCCAAGGCGCACCAGCTCCAGGGCCGCCGGGACCGCCGGACGGTCGCCGTGATCGGCGACGGCGCGCTCACCGGCGGCCTGGCCTGGGAGGCGCTGAACAACATCGCCGAGGCCCAGGACCGCCCGCTGGTGATCGTGGTCAACGACAACGAGCGCTCCTACGCCAAGACCATCGGCGGCCTGGCCAACCACCTCGCCACCCTGCGCACCACCCAGGGCTACGAGCGCTTCCTGGCCTGGGGCAAGGAGGCGCTGCAGCGCACCCCCGTGGTCGGCCAGCCGATCTTCGAGGCGCTGCACGGCGCCAAGAAGGGCTTCAAGGACTCCTTCGCCCCGCAGGGCATGTTCGAGGACCTGGGCCTGAAGTACATCGGCCCGATCGACGGCCACGACATCGCCGCCGTGGAGTCCGCGCTGCGCAAGGCCCGCGGCTTCGGCGGCCCGGTGATCGTGCACTGCCTGACCGTCAAGGGCCGCGGCTACCGCCCGGCCGAGCTGGACGAGGCCGACCGGTTCCACGCCGTCGGCGCGATGGACCCGTACACCTGCCTGCCGATCTCGCCGGCCGGCGGCACCTCCTGGACCTCGGTCTTCGGCGAGGAGATGGTGGCCGTCGGCGCCCAGCGGCCGGACGTGGTGGCGATCACCGCGGCGATGCTGCAGCCGGTCGGCCTGGCCCCCTTCGCCAAGGCCTACCCCAAGCGGATCTTCGACGTCGGCATCGCCGAGCAGCACGCCGTGACCAGTGCTGCCGGCCTGGCCACGGCCGGCCTGCACCCGGTGGTGGCGGTCTACGCGACCTTCCTCAACCGGGCCTTCGACCAGGTGCTGATGGACGTGGCGCTGCACAAGCTCGGCGTCACCTTCGTGCTGGACCGGGCCGGGGTGACCGGCAACGACGGCGCCTCGCACAACGGCATGTGGGACATGTCGGTGCTCCAGGTGGTGCCCGGACTGCGGCTGGCCGCCCCGCGGGACGCCGAGCAGCTCAGGGCCCAGCTGCACGAGGCCCTGGAGGTCTCCGACGCGCCGACCGTGGTCCGCTTCCCCAAGGGCGAGGTCGGCCGGGTCTTCCCCGCCGTCGAGCACCTCGGCGGGGTGCACGTGCTGCAGCGCACCCGGGTGCCGGACCGGAGCGGCCAGCAGATCCTGCTGGTCTCGGTCGGCGCGATGGCCGGCGCCTGCCTGGACGCGGCCGCGCTGCTCACCGCCGACGGCTTCGCCACCACCGTGGTGGACCCGCGCTGGGTCAAGCCGGTCGACCCGGCGCTGGTCCGGCTGGCCGCCGAGCACGACCTGGTGGTCACCGTGGAGGACAACGGCCGGACCGGCGGTGTCGGGGCGGCCATCGCCCAGGCGCTGCGGGACGCCGAGCTGGACACCCCGCTGCGCGACCTCGGCCTGCGCCAGGAGTTCCTGGACCACGCCGGCCGGGGCGAGATCATGGAGGAGGCCGGCCTGACCGGCACCGGCATCGCCGCCCAGGCCGCCTCCTACGCCAAGCACCTGCTGCCCGACCGAGGAGTGAACGAGCCCCGTGCCAGCTGACCGCCCCCAGAACGCGCTAGACCTCGCCGCCCTGCTCGCCGAGCGCGGCGGCGAGCGGTACGAGCTGCACGCCCGCTACCTCAACCCGCAGCTGCCCCGGATGCTGCACACCATCGGCTTCGACAAGACCTACGACCGCGCCGCCGGTCCGTACTTCTACGACGCCGAGGGCAACGAGTACCTGGACATGCTGGCCGGGTTCGGCATCTTCGCACTGGGCCGGCACCACCCGGTGGTGCGGGACGCGATCCAGCAGGTGATGGACCTCGACCTGCCGGACCTGACCCGGTTCGACTGCCCGCCGCTCCCCGGCCTGCTGGCCGAGCGGCTGCTCGCCCTGACGCCCGGCCTGGACCGGGTGTTCTTCGGCAACAGCGGCACCGAGGCGGTGGAGACGGCGATCAAGTTCGCCCGCTACGCCACCGGGCGCGGCCGGATCCTCTACTGCGACCACGCCTTCCACGGCCTGACCACCGGCTCGCTCTCGATCAACGGCGAGGGCGGCTTCAAGAAGGGCTTCGGCCCGCTGCTGCCGGACACCGCGATCCCGCTCGGCGACCTCGGCGCGCTCCAGCGCGAGCTGCGCAAGGGCGATGTCGCGGCGCTGATCGTGGAGCCGATCCAGGGCAAGGGCGTGCACCAGGCGCCGCCCGGCTGGCTGCGGGCCGCCCAGGACCTGCTGCACGAGCACAAGGCGCTGCTGATCTGCGACGAGGTGCAGACCGGCATCGGCCGCACCGGCGCCTTCTTCGCCTACCAGGACGAGCCGGGCGTGCAGCCCGACCTGGTCTGCGCGGCCAAGGCGCTCTCCGGCGGCTACGTGCCGATCGGGGCCACCCTCGGCAAGGACTGGATCTTCGAGAAGGTCTACTCCTCGATGGACCGGGTGCTGGTGCACTCCGCCAGCTTCGGCTCCAACGCCCAGGCGATGGCGGCCGGCCTGGCCACCCTGCAGGTGATGCAGGACGAGAAGGTGGTGGAGAACGCCCGGGTGGTCGGCGACCTGTTCCGCTCCCGGCTCTCCGCGCTCACCGAGAAGTACGAGCTGCTCGCCGAGGTGCGCGGCCGCGGTCTGATGATCGGCATCGAGTTCGGGCGGCCGAAGTCGCTCAAGCTGCGCACCGGGTGGACGGCGCTGCAGGCCGCCCGCAAGGGCCTGTTCGCCCAGATGGTGGTGGTCCCGCTGCTGCAGAAGCACCGGATCCTCACCCAGGTCTCCGGGGACCACCTGGAGGTGATCAAGCTGATCCCGCCGCTGATCATCACCGAGCGCGAGGTGGACCGCTTCGTCGACGCCTTCTGCGAGGTGATGGACGACGCCCACCGGGGCAGCGGCCTGATGTGGGACTTCGGCAAGACCCTGGTGAAGCAGGCGGTCAGCAACCGCTGACCGCTCAGAGCTCCACGCGGCGGCGCCGGACCACCACGTAGAGGTCGACGGCGGCGAAGACGGTCAGTGCGAACATCACGATCGCGAAGCCGACCAGGGTGCCCCGGGAGGGCACGCTGGTCGGCCCGGCCAGGGCGGCGAAGACCGCGAAGGCGGCGGTGGCCAGCGCGAAGAGCGGGGTGAAGAGCACCGAGAGCAGGAACCGCAGCTTGAGGTCGCTGCGCGCGAACCGGGGCTCCGTCCCGCTGCGCCAGCGCCGTGGGGTGGTCGCGTACCGCATGCCGGCACCTCCCGAACGTAGCTGCCAAGTCGGTACCCGGACACTTCCAGCCTAATCCGGCGGTACCCTCGTGAGCCGGAGCTCGAAGAGCGGAGGAGCGGCGTGAGCATCGCGGTGTGCACCATCTGCACCGGCACCGGCCGGCTGGCCGGGTTGCAGTGCCGGACCTGCAAGGGCACCGGCACCACCGAGCGGGACGGCGGCGGCAACTGCTTCCTGTGCACCGGCACCGGCATCTACACCCGCTACCGGGTCTCCGCGGACGGCAGCAAGCAGGCCTACCGGGAGGAGCCCTGCCGGACCTGTGACGGTACCGGAACGATCTCGGCGGGCCATCCGGTCGACATCTGAGCGTCCTTCAGGCCGTACTTTCTGATGTACGGTCAAGACGCTACGGTGGACGTACTCTTCGTATCCGATGCGAGGTCGTCCATGGTCGGCACTGACACGTACACCCGGTACTGCGAGTCCTGCGGTACGCCGGTCACCGAAGGACCGGAGGGCGGGTACGTGTGCGGGGCGTGTTTCCACGTGGTGGAGCCCCGCGGGGCCGACGAGGCCCGCAAGCGGCGCCGGATGGAGCGGGCCGCCATGGTCGCCGCGGCGGCCCGCCTGCGGGAGCTGCGCCAGTACTGAGGACCGCTACGGCTTCCGGGCCACCACGGCGTAGCCCGGCGCCCAGGTCGCGGCCTCCTCGGCCGACTCGGCCCGCCAGGCGGCGGCCGGCACCAGGCCGGGCTCCAGCGGCTCCAGGCCGGTCAGGAAGCGCTCCAGCTGCGCCCGGGAGCGCGGGGTCACCTGGGCGGTGGCCTTGCGGTAGACGTCAGTGCCCGCCGCCACGTCGGCCGGCGGGTCGAAGTCGCCGGTGCCGTGCGAGAGGATCAGGTGGCTGCCGGAGGGCAGCGCGTCCAGCAGGGTGGCGACCAGGCGGTACGGGTCCTGGTCCTCGTCGACGAAGTGCAGCACGGCGACCAGCAGCAGGGCCACCGGCCGGTCGAAGTCCAGCGCCTCGCGGACCTGCGGGTCGGCCAGGATCTTCTCCGGCTCGCGCAGGTCGGCCTGGAGCACGGTGGTGCGGCCGTGGCCGGGGCCGGCCATCAGGGCCCGGGCGTGCGCCAGCACGATCGGGTCGTTGTCCACGTAGACCACCCGGGCGGCCGGGTTGACCTGCTGGGCCACCTCGTGGGTGTTGCCCTCGCTGGGTATGCCGGTGCCGATGTCCAGGAACTGGTCGATGCCCAGCTCGGAGACCAGCCGGACGGCCCGCTGCAGGAAGACCCGGTTGCACCGGGCGGCCGCCTGGATGCCGGGGGAGAGCGCGATCAGCCGCTCGGCGGCGGCCCGGTCGGCCGGGAAGTTGTCCTTGCCGCCCAGCAGGGCGTTGTAGATCCGGGCCGGGTGCGGGATCTCCGGGCGCAGATCGCTGGCGGGGGGCGGCTCCTCGGCCCAGTCCCGCGCCATCCAACCGTTGTTCTCGGCCATCTCCGGCTCCCGCCTCGTCCAGGTGAACTGGCAGCAGCATAGACAGTGGGCGATCGGTTGTCCGACGGTCAGTCAGATCCGGAACGGCAATCGTGACTGTGAATTTCCCCGCAGTTTGAAGAAGTTGCTGGGAGTACGATCGAAAATGCGGGTGACTGACACGATCCTGGCCACCGGTCCGGAGGGGTGACCAGGATCGCTACGCCGTACCGACTAGTCGAGCGGACCGCCCGCGACGTAAATCACCTGGCCGCTGACGAATCCGGCACCCTCGCTGGCGAGGAAGGAGACCGTGTGGGCGATGTCCTCCGGCAGGCCGACCCGCTGGACTGGGATCTGCGAGGCCGCGGCCTGCTTGAAGGCCTCGAACTCCATGCCGACCCGGGCGGCGGTGGCCGCCGTCATGTCGGTGGCGATGAAACCGGGCGCCACCGCGTTGGCGGTCACGCCGAACTTGCCGAGCTCGATCGCCAGGGTCTTGGTGAAGCCCTGCAGGCCGGCCTTGGCGGCCGAGTAGTTGGCCTGGCCGCGGTTGCCCTGGGCGGAGGACGAGGAGAGGTTGACGACCCGGCCGAACCCGGCGTCCACCATGTGCTTCTGCACCGCGCGGGTCATCAGGAATGCGCCCCGAAGGTGCACGTTCATGACGGTGTCCCAGTCCGCGGCGGACATCTTGAACAGCAGGTTGTCGCGCAGCACGCCGGCGTTGTTGACCAGCACCACGGGCGCGCCCAGTTCGGCCGCGATCCGGGTGACGGCCGCCTCCACCTGGGCCTCGTCCGAGACATCGGCACCCACCGCGAGGGCCTTTCCGCCGGCCGCCGCGATCCGCTCGGCGGTCTCCTTGCCGGCCTCCTCGGTCAGGTCCACCACCGCGACGGCGTAGCCGTCGGCGGCCAGCCGCAGGGCGGTCGCGGCGCCGATTCCGCGGGCGGCACCGGTGACGACGGCGACCCGCTGGGAACTGGTCTGCTCGGTCATATGGACTACTCGTCTCTACTCGATTCGGGGTGGAGTTACCCTACCGGCGAGTAGTGACGCGGAGAAGGGTGCCACGAATCCGGCAGGTCAACTCCTCGGCGCGGGACGAAATACCACAACTGGGCCGAACATCCGTCTACTATCAGCCCCTGCCTGCCGCATTGCGGGCTCCGTTTGTATAGTGTGCGCCAGCAGCCGTCGGCTGCACGGCGGAGCTCCCCTCGATCCGGGTCGCATCACTGCGGTTGGTGCCGATCCGCTTGGGGGAGGCCAGCGCGCCGCTACTGCCCCGCCCGGGTGTCCCACAGCACGCCGGGTGTGACATCAGGACGGATTCATGGTGCTGGGGGAGATCCCGACGACCCGCGTGCCCGGACGACTGCAGCAGTCACCCGGTCACCTCATCCGCGTGGCCCAGCAGGTTCACACCCGGCTGTGGTCCGAACACGTGGGAGCCGAATTGACGGCTCCTCAGTTCGCAGTCCTGCTTGCCCTCGCACTCGAACCGGGCGCCGACCAGCGCACGGTCGGTGAGCGGGCCTCGCTGGACAAGGCGACCATGGCCGAGATGGTCGCTCGGCTGGTACGGCGTGGCCTGGTGCTGCGCCGACGCGATCCGGCGGACGGCCGGCGCAAACTGCTCGCACTCTCGCAGAACGGCGCTCAGGCGGTCCGCGAGGCCACCGGCGGCGTGGTGCGCGTGCAGCGCACCCTGTTCGAGCCGCTGTCGGCGGAGGAACAGCTCGAACTGGTCAGGGTGCTGGCCAAGATAGCCCGGCTGGAACCGGCCGCGGTGGCGTCGTTGACGGACACCCGGCCGCTGCTGGACGCGCAGCGCGCGGTCGGCTACCTGATCCGGGTCGGCCAGCAGGTCCACACCAAGCTCTGGTCGGAGTGCGTCGGCTCCGAGTTGACGGCACCTCAGTTCGCGGTGCTGGACGCTCTGGAGACCGAGCCGGGCGCCGACCAGCGCACGGTCGGCGAGCTGGCCTCGCTGGACAAGGCGACGATGGCCGAAATGGTCTCCCGCCTGGTCCGCCGCGGCCTGGTGCTGCGTCGGCGCGACCCCTCGGACGGGCGCCGCAACCTGCTCTCGCTCTCGCCCACCGGTCAGGAGCTGCTGCACAGCGCCGCCGCCGGGGTGGCACGGGTGGAGCTGCAGCTGCTCGAGCCGCTGGACGAGGCCGAACGTCAGCGGGTGCTGGTGCTGCTGGGCAAGGCCGCGCGGCTGACGCCGGTGGCGTAACGATTCGTCAGCTTTTCACGGGCCGACACACGTATGGGCGCCCCTTTCCAGGGGCGCCCATACGATTTTTCACTGGCCGGGGAACAGTCTTAACCGTTCAGTAGCGGGTCAGTTCCAGTCGAAGGTCGTCGGGTCCGGGCCGATCCGCTTGCCGGTGGCCACCGAGGCGATCTCGGCCAGGTCGGCGGCGTCCAGCTCGAAGCCGGTGACCTCCAGGTTCTCCCGGATCCGGGAGGGGGTGACGGACTTCGGGATCGCGATCCCGCCGTTCTGCAGGTGCCAGCGGAGCACCACCTGGGCGACCGTGCGGCCGTGCTTGGCGGCGATCTTCGCCAGCGCCGGCTCGGACAGCAGGTCGCCGCCCTGGCCCAGCGGGCTCCAGGCCTCGGTGGCGATGCCGTGCTCGGCGTGGAAGGCGCGCAGCTCGTTCTGCGGGAAGTACGGGTGCAGCTCCACCTGGTTCAGCGCCGGGACCACCGAGGAGGTCTCCAGCAGGTGGGTCAGCTCGGCCTGGCCGAAGTTGGAGACGCCGATCGCCTTGGTCCGGCCGCTGGCCAGCAGCTCCTCGAGGGCCGACCAGACGTTGGCGTAGCTGCCGTGCATCGGGCGCGGCCAGTGGATCAGGTACAGGTCGAGGTAGTCGGTGCCGAGCTTGGCCAGCGAGGCGTCGAACTCGCGCAGCACGGCCTCCCGGCCGGCCGGGCCGGACCAGTCGCGGGTGCCGCTGTTCCACAGCTTGGTGGTGAGGAAGAGCTCCTCGCGGGGGACGCCGGCCTGCTTGATGCCGAGGCCGGTGCCGGTCTCGTTCTCGTAGATCGCGGCGGTGTCGATGCTGCGGTACCCGGTCTCGATCGCGGTGCGGACGGCGGCGCTCGCCTCCTGGTCCGGGACCTGCCAGACGCCGAAGCCGAGCTGGGGGATGACCACGCCGTTGTTGAGGGTGATGCCGGGGATGGTGCTCACGGGGAGGTGGTGCCCTTCGTCGATCGTGCGGTGCTTCCGGACGGTGAACCGCCGGGTCGCCGCAGGTGTTCCCGAAGGGGCACGATCCGTTCCCGCGAGCGAGCCGGGCCACCCGTTGGGGGGACCTGCCGTCCTCCGATCGAGGGAGCCCGGTGCGGCTGGCGGCGGCTGACGGGCGCTCGGCGCGCAGACTTCCGGTGTGACCAAAAACCCGGGCAGTTCGTTCCACCCCAAGAAGAAGAGCGAGATCGCGGGCATCCCCACCAATGTGGTGGTCGGCGTGGTCGCGGCCGCCCTGGCGCTCTGGTTCCTGCTCGCCAATCTGGAGCGGGTGAGGATCCAGTTCTGGGTGTTCACGGTGACCGCGCCGCTCTGGATCGCGCTGGCCGCCACGCTGCTGATCGGCGCGGTGCTGGGATGGGTGATGAAGGGGCGACGGGGTAGTCGCTAGGCGTCCAGGCCGACGACAGGGGAGGGAGGGCCGGTGAGCAGCACCGCGCCGTTCACCCCGCTGATCGAACTCAGCGGGGTCAACAAGCACTTCGGCGAGCTGCACGTGCTCCGCGAGATCGACCTGACGGTCGGTCGGGGCGAGGTGGTGGTGGTGATCGGGCCGTCCGGTTCCGGCAAGTCCACGCTCTGCCGGGCCATCAACCGGCTGGAGGCGATCGAGAGCGGCACCATCACCATCGACGGGCAGCCGCTGCCGGCCGAGGGCAAGGGGCTGGCGCGGCTGCGGGCCGAGGTCGGCATGGTCTTCCAGTCCTTCAACCTGTTCGCGCACAAGACCGTGCTGCAGAACGTGACGCTGGCCCAGCTCAAGGTCCGCAAGCGCGGCCGCGACGAGGCCGAGGCCAAGGGCCGGGCGCTGCTGGAGCGGGTCGGCCTGCTGGCGCACGCCGACAAGTACCCCGCCCAGCTCTCCGGCGGCCAGCAGCAGCGGGTGGCGATCGCCCGGGCGCTCGCCATGGACCCCAAGGCGCTGCTCTTCGACGAGCCCACCTCCGCGCTCGACCCGGAGATGATCAACGAGGTGCTGGACGTGATGCGGTCGCTGGCCGCCGACGGCATGACCATGGTGGTGGTCACCCACGAGATGGGCTTCGCCCGGGCCTCCGCCAACCGGGTCGTCTTCATGGCCGACGGCTCGATCGTCGAGGACCGGGAGCCCGGGGAGTTCTTCGCCCGCCCGGAGAGCGAGCGGGCCAGGGACTTCCTCTCCAAGATCCTCAAGCACTGAGGGGCCGCCGTGCGTCGCGTACTCCTGCTGGTGCTGCTGGTGCTGCTGCTCGCCGCCTGCGGCAAGCCCGGCACCCCGCCCACCAAGGGCCCCAAGCCCGGCTCGCTGCCCAGCTACCAGGTCGACACCGCCGCCGCGGATGCCGGCTCGCCCACCCTGGCGGCCGCCCGCAGCCGCGGCCACCTGGTGGTCGGGGCCAAGGAGGACCAGCCGTACCTGGGCGAGAAGGACCCCGCCAGCGGGGTCTACTCCGGCTTCGACATCGAGATCGCCAGGATGGTCGCCGCCGACCTCGGCTTCCGCGCCGACCAGGTGCAGTTCAAGACCATCGCCTCGGCCAACCGGGAGACCTCGCTGCAGAACGGCCAGGTCGACTACTACGTCGGCACCTACACCATCAACGACAACCGCAAGAAGCTGGTCGGCTTCGCCGGCCCGTACTTCATCGCGGGGCAGGGGCTGCTGGTCCGCAAGCGCGAGACCGGCATCAACGGCCCGCAGGACCTGGCCGGCAAGACCGTCTGCTCGGCCGCCGGCTCCACCCCCTACCAGCGGATCCAGCAGCAGTACCCGAAGGCCAAGCTGGTCGGCTACGACACCTACTCGGCCTGCGTGGACAACCTGATCACCGGTCAGGTGGACGCCGTCACCACCGACAACGCGATCCTCCAGGGCTACGCGGCCAAGGTGCCGGACGAGCTGAAGACCGTCGGGCAGCCGTTCTCCAGCGAGCCCTACGGCATCGGCACGCCCAAGGGCGACACCGCGCTGCGCAACCTGCTGGACGACGCGCTGGAGCGTCACGAGGCGAACGGGGACTGGAAGAAGGCCTACGACGCCACCCTCGGGCGCTCCGGCGTGCCGGCCCCGGCCCCGCCCCAGATCCAGCGGTACTGAGGAGGCGCGGATCATGCACGTCCTGACCGCCAACTGGTCCACCTACTGGCACGGCTTCGTCGGCACCGTGGAGCTGACCGCGGTGAGCTCGGCGCTGGCGCTCGCCCTCGGGGTGCTGATCGCCGGGTTCCGGGTCTCGCCGGTGCCCGCGCTGCGCGCCTTCGGCACGGTCTGGGTGACCCTGCTGCGCAACACCCCGCTCACCCTGCTCTTCTTCATCGTGGTGCTCGGGCTGCCCCGGTTCGGCATCTCGCTGCCGTTCTTCACCTTCGCGGTGCTGGCGCTCGGCTGCTACACCTCGTCCTTCATCTGCGAGGCGCTGCGCTCCGGGATCAACACCGTGCCGGTCGGGCAGGGCGAGGCGGCCCGCAGCCTGGGCATGACCTTCGGCCAGACGCTCGGCACGGTGGTCCTGCCGCAGGCCGCCCGGGCGGTGGTCGCGCCGGTCGGCAGCCTGCTGATCGCGCTGGCCAAGAACTCGGCGATCGCCGGCTCGTTCAGCGTGGTCGAACTGCTCGGCACCTACCGGACGATCAACGAGCTGGGCTACGACATCGTCTGGACCTTCGTCTGGATCGCGGTCGGCTACCTGGTCGTCACGCTGGCCATCAGCGCCGTCTTCAACCTGCTGGAACGACGACTGGCGGTGTCCCGATGAGCTCGATCACCGAGGCCAGCGCGCTCTACGACGTGCCCGGGCCGAAGGCCCGCGGGCGGCACCGGCTGTACGGGCTGCTGGCGCTGCTCGGGATCGCCGGGCTGCTCAGCTGGCTCGGCTACGAGCTGGTCAGCACCGGGCAGTTCAGCGCCGCCAAGTGGAGCCCGTTCCAGTACACCGGCATCCAGAAGCTGCTCTGGCACGGGCTGCTGAACACCCTCAAGGCCTTCGGGCTCACGGTGTTGTTCGCGCTGCCCTTCGGGGCGCTCTTCGCGGCCGGGCGGCTCTCCGAGCACCGGGCGGTGCGCTGGGTCAGCACGCTGGTGGTGGAGTTCTTCCGGGCGATGCCGCTGCTGGTGATGATCTTCTTCATCTTCGTGGCGATGAAGGTGCAGCCGCTCTGGGCGCTGGTCGCCGGGCTCACCCTCTACAACGGCTCGGTGCTGGCCGAGGTGTTCCGGGCCGGGGTGCTGGCCGTGCCGCGCGGGCAGCGGGAGGCGGCCTACGCGCTCGGCATGCGCAAGACCCAGGTGATGGCGTACGTGCTGGTGCCGCAGGCCAACCGGGCGATGCTGCCGAGCATCATCAGCCAGCTGGTGGTGGCGCTCAAGGACACCTCGCTGGGGTTCCTGATCACCTACGAGGAGTTCCTGCACGCCGGGAAGCTGATCGCCACCAACCTGGACTACGACCTGCCGTTCATCCCCGTGGTGATGGTGATCGCGCCGATCTACATCGGGCTCTGCCTGCTGCTCTCCTGGGTGGCGAAGGTGGTGGAGGGGCGGAGCCGGCGCAGTCCGCGGACCAGGCCCGCGGCGCAGGCGGTGGCGGAGGCCCTGCCGCCGGGGGTGCGGGACACCGGAGAGTGATCATCGGTGCTTTGGGTGGATCTGCAGTACCCAAATTCTGCTTATGATTCCCTCCATGCTCGACTCCCGGCACATCCGGACCTTCCACGAGGTGGTGAGCACCGGCTCCTACACCGCGGCCGCCCGCTCGCTCGGCTACACCCAGCCGGCCGTCACCCAGCAGATCCGGGCCCTGGAGCGGGAGGCCGGGGTGCCGCTCTTCACCCGGGACGGCCGCCGGATGCGGCTCACCGAGGCCGGCGAGACGCTGGCCCGGCACGCCGAGGTGATCCTCGGCAACCTCGGCGCGGCGAAGCAGCAGCTCCAGGCGCTGGCCCGGCTGCGGGCCGGCCGGGTGCGGGTCTGCGCCTTCCCCAGCGCCAACGCCACGCTGATCCCCGAGGCGATGGCCGGACTGCTCGCCGAGCACCCGGAGATCCGGGTGGAGCTGCAGGAGGCCGAGCCGCCGGAGTCGGTCAACCGGCTGCTGGCCGGGGAGTGCGACATCGCGCTCTCGTTCAGCTACCCCGGGATGCTCGGCACCGAGCTGCCGCCCGAGCTGGTGGAGATCCGGCTGATGGAGGACCTGCTCACGGTGCTGCTGCCGGTCGGCCACCCGCTGGCCCGGCGGCACGCGGTGCGGCTGGCCGAGCTGGCCCAGGCCCGGTGGATCGCCGGCTGCCCGCGCTGCCGGGCCACCTTCCTGCACGTCTGCGCCGACCAGGGGTTCGAGCCGGACATCGTGGTCACCACCGACGACAACCTGGCGCTGCAGAGCCTGGTGGCCGCCGGGGTCGGGCTGGCCGTGGCGCCCTCGCTGGTGCTCTCCTTCCTGAGCCACCGTCAGGTCACCGGGCGGGCGCTGGAACCGCACGTGCGCCGGCAGGTCAGCGCCCTGGTGCTGCGCGACCACCTGGCGCTGCCGGCCACCGCGCTGGTGCTGGACGGGCTGCGCCGGGCGGGGGCGGCCCGGGTCGGCTGCTGAGCGCCGTCGGCATCCATAAGCCGGCGTAGGGGGTCGCCAAGGAACGCTCCTTGGACGGTGGTACCGCGCGCGGGGTTTGCTGCCGCCATGACTGCCACCGCCACAGTCCGGCCCGACAGCGCGCACCTCACCCCCGCCGCGCTCGCCCTGATCAGCGACCTGCGGGCCGTGGTGGCCCGCGGCCTGGCGCCCGAGCTGACCGCCTACCTGGTCGGCGAGCGGCTGCGCGACCAGCTCGGCGAACCCGGGCTGCTCACCGCCGCGCAGCAGCAGGGCGACCCCGAGCACTACCGCCAGCACGTGCTGCACGCCGAGCCGGACGGCAGCTTCTCGCTGGTCGCCCTGGTCTGGCTGCCCGGCCAGCGGACGGCCATACACGACCACGTCTCCTGGTGCGTGGCCGGCGTCCACCAGGGCCGGGAGACCGAGCGGCGCTACCGGCTGGTCCCCGAGGGCACCGGCGCCGTGCTGGCGGCCACCGAGGAGGTGGTCAACGAGACCGGCGCGGTCAGCGCCTTCGCCCCGCCCGGCGACATCCACCGGGTCGGCAACAGCGGCTCCGGGACGGCGATCT
This sequence comes from Kitasatospora sp. NPDC006697, assembly GCF_042869935.1. Lineage (NCBI taxonomy): Bacteria > Bacillati > Actinomycetota > Actinomycetes > Kitasatosporales > Streptomycetaceae > Kitasatospora > Kitasatospora sp. NPDC006697. The sequence goes on along the minus strand of NZ_JBIAGU010000028.1, from coordinate 61,574 downwards.
CGCTGCACGTCTACGGCGCCGACGTGGTGCGGCTGGGCAGCAGCGTGCGCCGCGTCTACCCGGCCCCGGCCGGAGAGTGCGACTGATGGCGATCAGCTCCGGCCACACCCCGCTCTCCGCCGCACTGCCCGGACTGCGCCGGATCCGGCCGCCCGCCGCCGTGCCCGGGCTGCTGCTCGCCGCGCTCGGCGTGGTCGCCGCGATCCTGGTGCACCGGGCGGTGCCGGCCGTGCCGATGCTCACCGCCTCGGTGGTGCTGGGCATCCTCAGCGCCCAGCTGCCCGGCACCCGGCGGCTGGTGCAGGGCAGTGCGCGGACCGGGCTCGGCATCGCCGCCAAGCGGCTGATGCGGGTCGGCGTGGTGCTGCTCGGCCTCAAGCTCAGCCTCTCCGACGTCGCCGGGCTCGGCTGGGAGACGGTGGCGCTGGTGCTCGGCGTGGTCGCCGCCACCTTCGCCGGCACCTGGTGGCTCGGCCGCCGGCTCGGCCTGCCCGGCGACCAGCCGCTGCTGGTCGCCACCGGCTACTCGATCTGCGGGGCCTCCGCGATCGGGGCGGTCAGCCAGGTGATGGGCAGTGAGGAGGAGGACGTGGCCGGCTCGGTGGCGCTGGTCACGCTCTGCGGCACGCTGGCCATCGGGGTGCTGCCGCTGCTGCACGCGCCGCTCGGGCTGGACTCGGTGGGCTTCGGGCGCTGGGTCGGCGCCAGCGTGCACGACGTGGGGCAGGTGGTCGCCACCGCACAGACCGCCGGACCGACCGCGCTGCGGCAGGCAGTGCTGGTGAAGCTGATGCGGGTGGCGCTGCTGGCGCCGCTGGTGGCCGGGCTCGTGGTCGCGGCGCGGCGCGGGGTGCTGGCCCGGCGGGCCGCCGGCGGCGCGGCGCGGGCCGGGAAGAAGCCGCCGGTGGTGCCGCTGTTCGTGGCCGGGTTCCTGGCGATGATCGTGCTGCGCAGCACCGGCCTGCTCGCCGCGGGGACGCTGGACGCGGCCTCGCGGGTGCAGGAGCTGGTGCTGGCGGCGGCGCTGTTCGGGCTCGGCGCGGCCGTCAACCTGCGCACGCTGGCCCGCACCGGGGGGCGGATGGCGGCGCTGGGGCTGGCCTCCTGGGTGGTGGTGGCGGGGGTGTCGTACGCCGGGGTGCTGTTGACGGTGGGCTGACGGGGCGCCGGGCCGGTCAGGAGAACGGGTCCGGCTTCGGCGCCACGGTGGTGCCGAAGGGGTCGCTGACCGGGGCCGGCGAGGCGGTCGGGGGCGCGGCGGTCGGGGCCGCGCTCGGGACCTGGGGGGCGAACGGGTCGAAGTCGTCCGGGGGGACGGCGACGGCGGTGCCCTTGGACCCGGCCGGCGCGGCGGGGGCTTCGGGGACCTGGGGGGCGAAGGGGTCGAAGTCGTCCGGCGGGACGAGGACGGGCGTGCCCTTGGGCTTGCCGTCGGGGGTGCCGGCCGGGGTGGTCGGAGGCGCCACGGGCGGTGCCACCGGGGACGCCGTCGGCGGTGCGGGCGGCGGGGGCGTGCTGGCGACGGCGCGGGGCGGCTCGGCGGGCTGACCGGCCATCACCGTGCCGAAGGGGTCCAGCGGGGCGGGCTTCGGCTCGGGGGCGGGCTCAGGCGCGGGCGCGGGCGTCGGCCGGGGTTCGGGCTGTGCCGCCGGCCGCGGTTCGGGGGCCGGGGCGGGCACGGTCGGGGGCATCGACGGCGGGGGCGGTACCACCGGCACCACCGGCACGGCCGGAGGAACGGGGGGCGCCGGCGGCACCGGTGCGCTCAGCGGGGCCACCGTCGTGTCGGTCACGTCCACCGGCACCGTGGCCCGGGCGTCCACGCCGTCCCAGCCCAGCTCCACGCTGCGCAGCAGCTGCGCGAAGAGCTCCGCGTACCGCTCCCAGTCCTCGCCGTGCGCCGTGCCCAGCTGCACGCTGAGCAGTGACGCACCGTCGGGCAGCGGCATGAACGCCTGCACCACCGAGGAGACCACCCAGCGCCGGGAGCCGTCCTCCGCCAGCGCGGCCGGCACCGCACCGGTGCGGCCCTGCACCAGCACCACGGCGGGCCCGGACGGCAGGATCACCGTCCACACCTCCGCCTGCGGCCGGGCGGTGGCCAGCTCGGCCGCCAGCTCGGCGATCGGCGTGCGGTTCGGCTGCACGGCGACTACCAGGGAGGCGTTGCTCGGCCGCCCGTCGATCTCCACCGCCGCCAGCCCCGCGTACCGGACCCCGGCCTCCGCCGCGTCGTCGGCCAGCAGCGCCGTCAGCACCGCCCAGTCGCGCCGCACCGCCGGGCCGTCGGCCGCGAACAGCTCCTCGGCCACCTCGGCCAGCTGCGCCGCCAAGGCCTCGTCGGACCCGCGCACCGTCAGTGCGTGGAAGGCCGGCGGGACCAGCAGCCGCACCTCCACCCCGGTGCCGGTCGGCAGCTCGGCGGGCCCCAGGGTGTGCCGCCCGCCGGCCAGCTCGGCCAGCGGCGCGGCGAAGGGCGGGCGCAGCCGGGCGGCCGAGGGCTCGGCGCTGACCGGCAGCTGGAACCCGGCGGCGGTCGGCGCCCCGGCCAGCCCGCGCACCGGGCCCTCGCCGAAGCGCGCCAGCAGGCGGGCGGCGGTCCCGGCCGTTCCGGCACTGCCGGGGGCCGGGCGGCCACCGGTGCAGGAGACCAGGGTCCCGGTGCGGGGCAGTGCGAGCCGCCCGGGGCCGGACTGGGTCAGCCAGGTCGCGAACAGCGCCTCGCCCGGCACCCCCGCCTGCAGCGCACTCCCGGGCTGCCGGGTGGCGCGCTGGCCGAGCAGTGCGTCCGCGAAGGAGTCGATGGTGGCGGAGATCAGCTCGGCGGGTGTCCCGGCAGCGATCGCCGCCGCCCCCACCGGGCTCCCCGCCCCGCCGCCGTAGCCGTCCTGCGTCATGCTCCGCAGCCCCCGATCGCGCTTGTTCCGCTGCTTCGTCAGCTTTTGTATCAGACGGTCGGCTTGGCGGTGATCCGCCGGGGCGGGGAGCGGGCGGGGCGCTCCGCCCGGTCCGCGGTTCCGGCGGTCAGGCCTCCGGTTCGCCGGCGGCCAGGGCCGTCAGCGCCGTCAGCAGCTCCGGGTCGCCCAGCAGCCCGGCCAGGTCGCGGACCAGGCCGCCGGTGGGGGAGCCCGGGTGCTCGGAGGCGAGGTAGGTGGCCAGGTGGGGCATGAGGGCGGGCTCGCGGGCGGCGGTGACGGCGAGGGCGACCACGAAGTCCTGCACCAGGCGCTCGCGGATCAGCTCGCGCGGCTCGCTCTGTTTGTCGGCGAGCCACGCCAGCGAGGTGATCTCGGCCTTGGCGATCCAGGCGCGGATGGTCAGCCGCAGCTGCGGGCTGGGGTCGGCGAGGGCGAGGTGGACCAGGATCTGGTCGTGCGCCGCCTGGCGGACGTCGTCGATCACCGCGTTGGTGCCCGGGCTGGCCGCCACCGAGCCGCCGCGCAGCAGGGCCTCGAAGCCGGGGCCGTGGGAGGCGACGAAGTCCAGGTAGCGGTCCATCACCCGGGCCAGCCGCTCGGAGAGCGCGCCGGTCTGCGGCTCCTCGAAGCGGCCGGCCAGCTCGCGGCCGGCCCGGCGCAGGGACTCCTCGTAGATCGCCTGCTTGCCGGGGAAGTAGTGGTAGACCAGCGGCCGGGAGGCGCCCGCGGCGGCCGCGATGTCGTCGATCGACACCTCCTCCGGCGGCCGGGCGCTGAACAGCTCCAGGGCGACGGCGATCAACTGCTCACGTCGTTCGTCCACGGTCAGGCGGCGCCGCGGCTGGGTCTTCGGAGAGGCCATGCGCGCCACCCTAGAGGGTCCGCCGAGAATCGGGTCGAACAGCCGGGTGGCGGCTGCGGGGAAGGTGACGAAAGTCTGACGTCCGCCCCGCCGCCCTGTTCCGGCCCGCCCCCGCGGACGAGAATCGGTGCTGTGAACGACAACCCCGAATCCCGCGGCGCCCCGGTCGGGCGGCGGGTGATGCTTGGGATGCTCGGGCTCGGCGCGGCGGGGGTCGCGGCGGGGCCGGTGCTCTCGCGGGCGGTGGACTCGGTGCTGGCCGGCCTGTCGCAGCAGGACCCGACCGGGCTGACCAGTCTGCTGCCGGACTCCGGCGGCTTCCGCTACTACTCGGTGACCGGCCCGGTGAAGTCCGTCGCGCCCGCCGACTACCGGCTGACCGTGGACGGCCTGGTGGACCGGCCGGCCGGCCACTCCTACGCCGAACTCCAGGCGATGCCGCAGCACCGGATCGTCCACGACGTGCAGTGCGTGACCGGGTGGCGGGTGCCCGCGACCCCGTTCGAGGGCGTGCGGCTCTCCGACCTGCTGGACGCGGCCGGGGTGCGCCCGGGCGCGGGTGCGGTGCGGTTCAGCTGCTTCGACGGCAGCTACACCGAGAGCCTGACCATGGCGCAGGCCCGCCGGCCCGACGTGCTGGTGGCGCTGAAGATGAAGGACCAGCCGGTGAGCCACGACCACGGCGGGCCGGTGCGGCTCTACGTGGCGCCGATGTACTTCTACAAGTCGGCCAAGTGGCTCTCCGGCATCACCGTGACGCAGTCCGTGCAGCCCGGCTACTGGGAGAACCTCGGCTATGACGTGGACGCCTGGGTCGGCAAGTCGAACGGACGCGACGATGCTCCCACCAGCTGAGCCCGCCGCCCGGGTGGCGCGCTTCACCCGGGCCGAGCGGTGGGTGCACCGCGCCACCGCCGGCCTGATGCTGCTCTGCATCGCCTCCGCCGCCTGCCTCTACCTGCCGCAGCTGGCCGAGCTGGTCGGCCGGCGCCGGCTGGTCGAGCAGGTGCACGAGTGGAGCGGGCTGCTGCTGCCGGTGCCGGTGCTGCTCGGCCTGGGCTCGCGGGCGCTGCGCCGCGATCTGGGCCGGCTCAACCGCTTCGCGGCCTACGACCGGGAGTGGCTGCGCGGGGTGCTCTGGCGCACCTTCCACCGGCCGGCCGGCAAGTTCAACGCGGGCCAGAAGCTCTACGCGGGCTGGATCGCCGGCGCCGTGCTGGTGATGCTCGGCACCGGGCTGCTGATGTGGTTCACCAAGCTGGCGCCGCTCGGCTGGCGCACCGGCGCGACCTTCGTGCACGACTGGCTGGCGCTGGCCGTCGGCACGGTGGTGGCCGGGCACCTGTGGATGGCGCTGCGCGACCCGGAGGCCCGGCGCGGGATGCGCACCGGCAGCGTGGACCGGCGCTGGGCGACCCGGGAGCACCCGCGCTGGGACCCGGAGGCGCACGGGGAGGACGCCGGTCAGGCCGGGGAGCCGGCCCGCCACGCCCGGTAGCGCCGCCAGGCCGCCAGGCCGTCCGGCACGAACCGCCACTCGCCGCCGGCGATCCGCTGCTCGATCTCGTCGTCGGTCAGCCAGCCGTGCCAGTCGATCTCGCTGGCCTGCGGATTCACCGGGCCGTGCCACTCGGCGGTCCAGACGTCGCAGAACCAGGCGCAGCCGTCTTCCTCAAAAAGGAAGTTGAAGGCGGGCTCGGCGGTGATCCCGGCCACCCCGAGCTCCTCCTCGGCCTCCCGGACGGCGGCCTCGGCGTAGCTCTCCCCTGCGCCGAGCACCCCGCCGACGAAGACGTCGTAGGTGCCGGGCGCGTACAGCTTCTCCGCGGAGCGGCGGTGCACGAAGACCCGGCCCGCGGCGTCGCGCACCAGCACGGTGGCGCAGCGGTGGGTGAGCCCCAGCCGGTAGACCTCGCCGCGCGGGGCGGTGCCGACCACCCGGTCCGCGCGGTCCACCACGTCGAGCAGCTCGTCCCTCGGGTCCTCGTTCATGGCGTCAGACTAGAGTGCGCTGACAGCGGGTGTCAGGTGGGCAAGAGGCGAGGCGGTTGCGCGGTGCTGGAGATCCGGGGCGAGGCGGTCGAGGGGTTCGAGCCGGTGCGGGAGGCGTTCGCCCGCAACTTCCGCGAGCACGGTGAGCTGGGCGCGGCCTTCGCGCTCTACCTGCGCGGCCGCAAGGTGGTGGACCTGTGGGCCGGCGACGCCCGCCCCGAGGTGGGCGGCCGGCCGGCGCCCGCGGTGGCCTGGAGCGCGGACACCGCGCAGGTGCTGCGCTCGGTGACCAAGGGCGCGGTGGCCGGCGCGGCGCTGCTGCTGGCGCAGCGCGGCGAGCTGGACCTGGACGCGCCGGTGGCCTCCTACTGGCCGGAGTTCAAGGCGGCCGGCAAGGACCGGATACCGGTGCGCTGGCTGCTCTCGCACCGCGCCGGACTGCCCGCGCTGGACCGGCCGCTGACGGTGGACCAGGTGCTTTCCTGGGAGCCGGCGGTGGCGGCGGTGGCCGCCCAGGCGCCGTTCTGGGAGCCGGGCCGCGCGCACGGCTACCACCCCTACACCTACGGCTGGCTGGTCGGCGAGGTGGTGCGCCGGGTGACCGGGCGCACGGTCGGCCGGTACTTCGCCGAGGAGATCGCCGGGCCGCTGGGCCTGGACCTGTGGATCGGGCTGCCGGCCGGGCTCGGCGACCGGGTCGGCCGGCTGGTGGACCTGCCGGCGCCGCCGCCCGGCCCCGGCCTGCGGCTGCGGCCCAAGCGCTCGGTCTCGGACGCCTACCAGGACCCGGCCTCGCTGACCGCCCGCTCCTTCGGCGCGGTGCGGCCGGGCCTGGACCTGAACGACCCGGCGGCGCAGGCCGCCGAGATCCCCGGCGCCAACGGCATCGGCACCGCCCGTGCGGTGGCCCGCTACTACGCGGCGCTGATCGGCGCGGGCGACGGCCCGGCCGCCCGGCCGCTGCTCACCCCGGCGATGCTGGCCGAGGCGATGGGCCCGGCCTCCGACGGACCGGACCGGGTGCTGATCGTCAACTCCCGCTTCGGCCACGGCTTCTTCCGGCACGGCCCGACCTCGCCGATGACCTCCCCGGCCGCCTTCGGCCACCCCGGCCGGGGTGGCGCACTGGGCTTCGCCGACCCGGAACTGGGCCTCGGCTTCGGCTACGTGACCTGCGGGATGCAGCCGGGGGTGACCGGCGACATCCGGTCCCGCACGCTGATCGAGGCGGTGCGGTCCTGCCTGCTCCCGGCCTCGGGCACGGCCCGCACGCCGGGCTGATCCCCTAGAAGAAGCCGAGCTTGCCGGCCGAGTAGCTGACCAGCAGGTTCTTGGTCTGCTGGTAGTGGTCGAGCATCATCTTGTGGGTCTCCCGGCCGAAGCCCGACTTCTTGTACCCGCCGAACGCGGCGTGGGCGGGGTAGGCGTGGTAGCAGTTGGTCCAGACCCGGCCGGCCTTGATCTCCCGGCCCATCCGGTAGGCGGTGTTGCCGTCCCGGGTCCGCAGGCCGGCGCCGAGGCCGAACCGGGTGTCGTTGGCGAGCTTCAGCGCCTCGTCCACCGAGTCGAAGGTGGTCACCGAGACCACCGGGCCGAAGATCTCCTCCTGGAAGATCCGCATCCCGTTGCTGCCGCGGAAGACGGTCGGCTCCACGTAGAAGCCGCCGGACAGGCCCTCGACGGTGCGGGCGCCGCCGCCGGCCAGCAGTTCGGCGCCCTCCTGCCGGCCGATCCCGATGTAGGAGAGGATCTTGCGGAACTGCTCCTCGCTGGCCTGCGCGCCGATCATGGTGGCCGGGTCCAGCGGGTCGCCGGCGGTGATCGCCCGGGTCCGCTCCAGGCAGCGGGCCATGAACTCGTCGTAGATCGAGGAGTGGATCAGCGCTCGGGACGGGCAGGTGCAGACCTCGCCCTGGTTGAGGGCGAACATCACGAAGCCCTCGACCGCCTTGTCCAGGTACTCGTCGTCGGCGGCCATGACGTCGGGCAGGAAGATGTTCGGGCTCTTGCCGCCCAGCTCCAGCGAGACCGGGATGATGTTCTCGCTGGCGTACCGCATGATCAGCCGACCGGTGCCGGTCTCGCCGGTGAAGGCGATCTTGGCGATCCGCGGGCTGGCGGCCGGCGGCTTGCCGGCCTCCAGGCCGAAGCCGTTCACCACGTTGAGCACGCCGGGCGGCAGCAGGTCGGCGATCAGCTCGACGAAGGCCAGCACGCTGACCGGGGTCTGCTCGGCGGGCTTGAGCACCACGCAGTTGCCGGCCACCAGCGCCGGGGCCAGCTTCCAGGCCGCGATCAGCAGCGGGAAGTTCCACGGGATGATCTGGCCGACCACGCCCAGCGGCTCGTGGGACGGGCGCGGCGGACCGGCGGCACGGGTGGGCCGCCGGTCCGTTCCTGCCCGCGCGGGGCGGCCGGGGGCGGTACCCGACGGGTGGTCGGGTCCCGCTCCGCGACACCGCGGTGGGAGGCGGATCGAGGTGCGAGAGGCACCCTAGCCGCCGCGCGGCCGATCGGCTACGGTGAGTGCCGATCCGGTCACCCCGGCTGGTAGCGGCCGGTTCCGCTCTCCCAGCTGAGGTAGCCGCTGAGCCAGGCGGTGAGCCCGTCCGCGTACCGCTCGGCGTCCTGTTCCTGGTCCGGTCCGAGCTCCAGGGCCCGGTAGGTGCGAGGCAGTTCGTCCTTCAGCTGGGCGTACTTGTCGACCATCAGCTGGGCCTCGGCCAGCACCACCGAACCGGCCTCCTCCAGCGAGCAGCCCCGCTCCCGCTGGACGATCATCACCAGGTTGTTCACGTCACCGCGGGGCGCCTCCTGCGGGTAGGAGCGGATGTCGTTGCTGAGCGAGGGGATGTCGGCGGCCAGTTGGCGCAGTTGTCTGAGCGGCGGGCAGTGGAAGGCGGCGGGGGAGACCTCGAACCGCCCCAGCCGCTCCACCATGTCCAGCACCGACTCCATCGCGGCGGTGCCCCGACGCAGGATCAGGTAGCTCTCCCGGTCGGGCGGTTCACCGCCGCGCCGGCCGGCCGCCTCGGCGGGGTGGCTGGCGAAGTAGGACTCCCAGTTGTAGGTCGCCCGGGCGCGCCAGCGCGCGGACATGCCGCGGCTGATCCGCTCCCAGAGGTTCTCGAAGGCCAGCGCGCAGGGCATGTCGGCGGGGGCCGGCGCGCCGTGCAGCACGCCGGTCAGCCGGTCGCAGAGCGCGGCGACCTGTGCCGGGCGCCGGCCGAGCGGCCCGTCGAACTGGTCGTCGAAGAGGAAGTAGAACCCCATCAGGTCGGTGGCCAGGGCCAACTCCTCGGCGGTGCAGTCCGGGTAGCTGAGCGCCGCGAGGTCGGGGACCGCCCAGCGGGCGTAGGAGTCCGGGGTCAGGTCGCTGCCCAACATCCGGAACTCCTGAAGCCAACGTCGGTGGTGGGTCTCGGCGTTGGCCCGGTTCGGGTTCCGGCGGTGGGGATAGGGGACATCGAGGGTCGTCGCATCGGACATGGGACTCCCGAGGAAAGGGCGCACGATGGTGGCGGAGATCGGGAAGCCCGAGGTCCCAAGGGGCGCAGGGTATCCCATAACACCATCAGATGACATTGACGTGGCAGCAATTGCCCATGGCACCCGTACTTGAATCATCATCAGACGACCGACCTGGGCAAAGACGGCATCAAACGGTCCGCGCGGCGATAGCCTCGGGCCAGATCACGCAGTGCGGACGTGGAGGGGACCGAGGGTGACGGAACAGGGGAGCGGATTCGTGCCGGGCGGCGAACGGCCCGGCCCGGAGCCGGCGCAGCCGCGGCTCTACGAGCGCGAGAGCGCCTTGCAGTCCGTCCGACAGGCCCTGGACACCTTGCGGGTGCGGTACGAGGCGGGCGGAGTGCAGCTCGGCTCGGTGCTGCTCTACAGCGGCAAGGCCGGCATGGGGAAGACCAGCATCCTGCAGCAGATCCGCACGCTGGCCGGCCGCGAGGGCCTGACCGTGCTCTCCGGCCGGGCCGGCGAGCAGCGCACCAACGAGCCCTTCCACCTGCTGCGCCAGTTGTTGCTCGGCGAGCTCCTCGCGCTCCCCGCCGAGCAGCGAGCCGAGGTGCTGGGCGACTGGCGCAACGTGGCCGGACCGGCGCTCGGGCTGGTGCCGCCCTCCGGCGAGGACCTGGATCCGCAGAGCGTGCGCCGCGGCCTGGACTTCGTGATGACCCAGCTGGCGGTGGTCCGCGCACCGCTGGTGATGCTGGTGGACGACTTCCAGTGGGCCGACCAGGAGTCATTGGTCTGGCTGGAGGAGCTGGCGGTCCGCTGCCCGGAGCTGCCGATGCTGCTGGCCATCGCCTGGCGCAGCGGCGAACTGCCGGAGCAGGCCCACGGCTTCCGCCGGCTGGTGGCCGCCAACTCGCACCACCACCTGGAGTTCCAGGGCCTCACCCCGCCCGGCACCACCCTGCTGGTCCGGGCCGTCTTCCCGGAGGCCGAGGACTCCTTCAACCGCCAGGTCTGGGCGGTCACCGACGGCAACCCGTTCCTGGTCAACGCCCTGCTCAACAAGGTGCGGGAGAGCGGCATCGAGCCGGTCCACGACAACGTGCCGCTGCTGCACGACCTGGCCGCCGAGGCCGTGGGCATGGACCGCGAGTACTGGCTGCGCAAGCTCACCACCAACACCGTCAACTTCGCGCAGGCCGCGGCGATGCTCGGCACCGAGATCCAGCCCCGGCTGGCCACCCGGATCGCCGGGATGACGCCCACCCAGGCGGCCGACGCGATCGCCGAGCTGCGCCGCCACCAGGTGCTGACCGGCCCGGCCGAGGGCCCGCTGGAGTTCGTCCACCCGCTGCTGGCCACCTCCCTCTACAAGTCGATCCGGCCCGGCACCCGCACCGCGATGCACGGCAAGGCCGCGGTGGAGCTGGAGAACGCGGGCCGGCCGCTGGTCGAGTCCTCCCGCCACCTGCTGGAGACCCACACCGACGCCGACCCCGAGGTGGTGGCCAAGCTGCGCCGGGCGGCCCGCGAACACCTGGCGGTCGGCGCCCCGGAGGCGGCGGTGCGCTGCCTGGACCGGGCGCTGGCCGAGCCGCCGGAGGACCAGGACCTGGCCCAGGTGATCTACGAACTGGCCTGCGCCACCCTGCTCACCGACCCGCTCGCCACCGTCAACCAGCTGCGGCTGGCGCTGACCACCCCGGGCCTGCCGGACGACGTCCGGGTGGACGCCACCTTCCGGCTCTCCGAAGTGCTGGCGCACAGCGGGCAGCTGGGCGAGGCCACCGAGCTCACGCTGGCCGAGGCCGAGCGCCTCGAACCGGGACCGGCCCGGGTGCGGCTGGAGGTGGCCCACTTCATCTGGGCCGCGTTCCAGCGCGACGAGGCGGACGGCCCAGGCCGCTCGGTCCGGCTGGCCGACCTGGCCACCGGCCAGTGCGGCAACGACATCAACGCCCGGGCTGCCCGCGCGCTGCGCGCCTGGGACCTGACCCTGCAGGGCGGCAGCGCGGTCGCGGTGCAGGCGCTGCTGGACTCGGTGCTCGACGAGGTCGGCGGGCTGCCGGAGGGGCTGGACTGGACCACCAGCCAGTGGGGCCTGGAGCTGCCCGGCATCATCGGGCTGACCCACATCTACACCGACCGGCTGGACCGCGCCGAGCAGCTCTTCGAGGAGGCCGGCTGGGCGTTCCGGGTGAACGGCTGGGAGGGCGGCCACATGGGCTTCGCCTACTTCCTGATGGGCCTGGCCAAGTTCCGCCGCGGCGCGCTGGCCGAGGCCGAGGTGGACCTGCGCAACGCGCTGGGCATCGCCCGCCGGCTCGGCGCCGGCCTGCCGCTGCAGTGGGACGCGGTCGGCGTGCTGGCCGACACGCTGCTGGCCCGCGGCCGGGTGGAGGATGCCTGGAAGCTGGCCGCCGACTACTCCTTCGCGCCGCCCTACCACCCGACCGCGATGGTGCTGCCGGACGCGGCCACCCTCTACGGCAAGCTGCTGCTCGCCCAGGGCGACCGGGACGGCGCGGTCCGGGTCTTCGTCGGCGTGCGCGAGCAGTTGTCGGCGCGCGGCTGGCACAACACCATCTGGGCGCCCTGGGCCGGGCACCTGGCCCAGGCGCTGCTGCCGGACCGCCCGGACCAGGCGCGCGAGCTGGCCGCCTGGAACGTCCAGCGGGCCCGCGCCTCCGGCGTCGGCTCGGCGATCGGCAGCGCGCTGCGGATGCAGGCCGCGGTGCTGGAGGGCCAGCCCGCGGTGGAGCTGCTGACCGAGGCGGTCGCGGTGCTCGGCACCTCGCCGGCCGGCTACGAGCACGCCTGCGCGCTGGTCGACCTGGGCACGGCGCTGCGCCGCCTGGGCCGGCTGGCCGAGGCCACCGAGGAGCTGCACCAGGGCATGGAGCTGGCCGTGCTCTGCAACGCGGACGGCCTGGTCGGCCGGGCCCGGCGCGAGTTGAACGCCTCCGGCCTGCGCCCCAGCCGGCTGCGCAGCACCGGCCGGGACGCGCTGAGCCGCGCCGAGTGGCGGGTCGCCGAGCTGACCGTGGCCGGCCACGGGCCGGCCGAGATCGCCGCCCGGCTGGACGTGCCGGAGAGCCTGATCCACCGTCGGATCGCCGCCGTCTACCGCAAGACCGGCAGCAGCCCGGAGGGCCTGGCCGCCGCGCTGGGCCTCCGGGGCGAGGAGCCCGACACGCCCTAGGCTTGCACCGACTTCGGAGGAGGAGCAGACCATGACGGTAGTAGAGGTGACCCGGGCCCCGCTGACGGCGGGCGGGGCCGGGGCGGCGATCGAGCGGTGGACCCTGAGCAGCGGCCCGGTCGAGGTGTCGGTGCTCTCGCTGGGCGCCACCCTGCACACCGTGCGGGTGCCGGACCGCACCGGGGCGGTCGCCCAAGTCCTGCTCTGCTCCGAGGAACTGACCGAGATTCTGGGCCCGGCCCGGCACTACGGCGCCACCGTGGGCCGGTACGCCAACCGGATCGCGGACAGCCGGATCACGCTGGACGGCGAGGAGTACAAGCTGGCGCCGACCGGCCCCGGCCTCACCCTGCACGGCGGGCCGGACGGCTTCGCGGACCGGATCTGGAGCGCCGAGCCGGTCGCCGACGGCGAGCGGGCCGGCGTCCGGCTGCACCTGCACAGCCCGGACGGCGACCAGGGCTTCCCCGGCGCGCTGGACGTCTGGGTCAGCTACCTGCTCGCTCCGGACGGCGAACTGGCCATCGAGTACAGCGCCGTGACGACCCGTCCGACCGTGATCAATCTCACCAATCATGCCTACTTCAACTTGAACGGCGAGGGCTCCGGCGACGTTCTGGACCATCTGCTGACGCTGGCCGCGGACCGGATCACGCCGACCGACGAGCGCCAGGTGCCGACCGGCGAGTACCTGCCGGTGGCGGGCACCCCGTTCGACTTCCGCACCCCGCGCCCGATCGGCGAGCGGATCCGCGACCCCCACCCGCAGCTCGCCCTGGCCGGCGGCTACGACCACAACTGGGTGCTTCGTTCGGATGCGCAGGGCGCCGCCGCCGCACCGGCCGCGGTGCTGGAGGACCCGGTCTCCGGGCGGAAGTTGGAGGTCCGGACCAGTGAGCCCGGAATCCAGGTGTACACCGCCAACAGCTTCGCCGGAGCGGTCACCGGACCGGGTGGAACCGCCTACGGACCGTTCGCCGGAATCGCGCTGGAGACCCAGCACTTCCCCGACTCACCGCACCACCCGGACTTCCCCGACACCGAGCTGCGGCCGGGTCGGGAGTTCCACTCGGTCACCTCACTGCGTTTCTCGTGGTGACCGGGCGCGTTTGCTAGTGAGACACACGGTATGACTAGTATCACTCCGTCAAAGGTCTTACCGCAGACGGCGTGTCGCATCGGCCAGCCGTTCAGTCTCTAGGAGCATGCCCTGCGCGCGCGTAGAGCCTCCCGTACCCGACGCCCACGGCTGAGCCTGCGCACAGCCCTGCTCGTCCTGGCAATCATCCCCAGTCTGGCGATCGCCGCACTGTGGGCCACCACCTCCATCCAGACGCTGTCGTCCTACCAGCGGCAGGCGGCTCAGGTGGACCTGGTGAGAAAGACCGGCCAGCCCGCCTCGCTGCTGCTGTTCAGCCTGCAGGAGGAGCGCCGGATGACCGTGGAGCAGCTCGCCAAGCCGGGCAGCTCCACGGACGCGCTGAAGTCGCAGCGCCAGCAGGTCGACTCCGAGATGCACAACTTCCTGACGCTCTCGAACATCTCGATGGACGGCGAGCCGACGGAGATCCGCACGGCGCTCGCCGCCGCCCGGGACAACCTCGGCGACCTGTCGGGCAAGCGCGCCGCGGTCGACTCCGGCAGCGTCGACGTCCAGGCGGTCTACACCTACTACAACAACCTCATCGCCACCTACATGGAGCTGTTCACGGCGCTCAGCCACGTGGACGACGGCACCGTGGCGTACCTGTCCCGCCCGCTGGTGGCGGAGTTCTGGTACATGGAGATGATCTCCCGCGAGGACACCCTGTTCTCGATCGGCTGGCCGACCGGGCAGCTCCCGCTGCCCAACTACGCCTCCGCGCTGCAGATGACCGCGATCCAGGCGTACATCTTCACCGAGGAGGTCAGCACCCGCCTCCCCGCCGAAGAGAACCAGCTGGTCCAGCGCATCATCAACAGTGACGCCTGGAAGAACAAGGTCCAGGTCGAGGCCGCGGTCCTGAAGCCGAGCAACCCGGACAAGAGCGGCATGATGGCCGTTCCGAACCTGGGCACGCAGTGGCGCGCCGTGATGGACTCGATCCGTCCGCAGATCGCCCAGCTGGTGACCATGCGCGCCAACTCGGTGCTGAACACCGGTCAGAAGGACGCCGACGACCTGCTGGTCAAGGTCATCACCACCTCGGCGATCGGCCTCGCTGCCGTGGTCATCGTGGTGCTGACCGGCTGGGGGCTCACCCGCTCGCTGCGCCGCCGGATCGTCGGCCTGCAGGAGGAGGCCGGCGAGCTGGAGCGCACGCTGCCCGAGGTGGTCGACCGGCTGGCCCGCGGTGACCAGGTGGACGTCGCGGCGGTCAGCCGGGCGATCTCCACCGACACCCTGGCCACCGGCGGCGACGAGCTGGACCGCCTCGGCCAGGCGCTCAACCTGGCCCGGGCCAGCGCGGTCGGCACCGCCGTCCGGCAGGCCGACCAGCACCGCGGCTTCGAGAAGCTGCTGCAGCGCATCGCCCGCCGCACCCAGCTGCTGATCGGCCTCCAGCTGAAGACGCTGAACGAGATGGAGCGCCGGCACGAGGACCCGGAGGTGCTCGAGGGCCTCTTCGACCTCGACCACCTGACGGCCCGTCTGCGCCGTTACGAGGAGAACCTGGTGATCCTCGGCGGCGGCCAGCCGCAGCGCCGCTGGCGCAAGCCGGTCCCGCTGCTGGACGTGCTCCGCTCCGCCCAGGGCGAGGTGCAGGACTACCGGCGCATCCTGATCGACGTCGAGGGCAGCCCCTGGCTGTCCGAGCGCGCGGTCGGCCCGGTGGTCCACGTGCTCGCCGAGCTGATGGAGAACGCCGCGACCTTCTCCAAGCCCCCGTCCCCGGTCGAGGTCCGCGCGGCCCTGGTCGGCCGCGGACTCGCGGTCGAGGTCGAGGACCGCGGCCTGGGCATGGAGCCCGAGCAGTACGACGCGGCCAACGCCCTGATGCGCTCGACCCCGCGGATGGACGTGCTGGCCCAGGCCGACGACGTCCGGCTCGGCCTCTACGTGGTGGCCCGGCTCGCGGCCACCCTCGGCCTCCAGGTGGAGTTCCGCCCCTCGGCCTTCGGCGGCACCCGTGCGGTGGTGCTGATCCCGGGCGAGCTGGTCTCCCGCAACCCCAACGGCGAGTACGGCGGCTACCCGGCCGCGGTGCCCGACCCGGCGCCCGAGCCGCTCCCGGTCCGCGGCGGCGGCGCCGGCGCCGGCGCGGCGCTGTCCGGCGAGGTGTACAACGAGTTCGAGGCCGACCTCAGCTCCACCGAGTACCAGTCCTATGACGAACCCTCAGCCGACACCTGGACCGAGCCCTTGGAGCCAGTCCCCGCGCCGCGCCCGTCCTGGGCCACCCGCGGTGCCGACGACCACGAGCGGACCGTGGAGTCCGCCGAGACGCCGCTGCCGCAGCGGGTCCGCCAGGCCAGCCTGGCGGCCGAGCTGCGCACCCCGCCGCCGGCCAGCGCCGGCGTCGAGGAGACCGCGCCGACCCGCGTCCGCTCCGGTGCCACCATCGGAGCGTTCCAGCGCCGCTCCCGTGCCGCCCGCTTCGGCGAGCAGACCGGTGAGCCGACGCCGTTCCCCACCACCACGGTGTTCCCCGCCCCGACGACCGAGGACCAGTCATGACGCGCACCACCGCCACCTACCAGGACCTGGACTGGCTGCTGGACGGACTTGTCGACTCGGTCCCCGGTACCAGATGTGCCGTGCTGCTGTCCGACGACGGCCTGGTGGTCAGCAAGTCCCGCAGCATCGAGCGGGCCGACGCCGAGCGGCTGGCGGCGGTCGCCACCGGCCAGCAGAGCCTGGCCCGCGGCGTCGGCACGCTCTTCGGCGGCGGCGCCGTGCACCAGGTGATCGTCGAGCTGGCCGAGCTCTGGCTCTTCATCACCGCGGCCGGCCAGGGTACCCACCTGGCGGTGATCGCCTCCCAGGAGGTGGACGCCGAGATGATGTCGCTGGCCATGCACACGCTGGTCCAGCAGGTCGGCCAGAAGTTGGGCACACAGTTGCGGGGGGCCGTCGGATGAACGCGCACTGGAGCGAGGAGGACTTCGAGTACGGTGACGACGGTGCGGACTCGATGGTCCGCCCGTACACCATCACCCGGGGTCGCACCACGTCCGAGCGCGACGACCTCACCCTGATCACGGTGCTCAGCACCGTGCAGCCGGCGGCCCTGGCCGGCCGCCGGCTGCAGCCGGAGCACCGGGTGATCCTGGACCGCTGCCGCTACCCGGCGGCGGTCGCCGAGGTGGCGGCCGACCTCAACCTCCCGGTCTCGGTGACGAAGATCCTGTTAGGAGACCTGATCGCGCAGGGGCTGCTGACCGCCCGTGCCCCCTTGGCCGTTGCCAAGGTCAGCGGAGGCGTCGACCTGGCGCTGCTGACCGCCGTACGTGATGGACTGCGGAGACTGTGATGACGAACGATCAGGCGGCGCCCGCCGCCGTCAAGATCCTGATCGCGGGCGGCTTCGGGGTGGGCAAGACCACCCTGGTCGGCTCGGTGAGCGAGGTCACCCCGCTGCGCACCGAGGAGTACCTGACCCGGGCCAGCGTCGGGGTCGACTCGCTCGAGGGCGTCCAGACCAAGGACACCACCACGGTCGCCCTCGACTTCGGCCGCATCACCATCAGCAACGAGCTGGTGGTCTACCTGTTCGGCACCCCCGGGCAGGAGCGGTTCTGGTTCATGTGGAACGACCTGGTGCAGGGCGTGCTGGGCGGCGTGGTGATCGCCGACACCCGGCGGCTGGACACCAGCTTCGCCTCGATCGACTTCTTCGAGAGCCGGCAGATCCCGTTCGTGGTGGCGATCAACTGCTTCGACGGGCACAACACCCGCTCGGCGATCGAGATCCGCACCGCGCTGGACCTGGACCCGCACGTGCCGCTGCTGGTCGGTGACGTGCGCGCCCGCACCTTCGGGCGGGACGTGCTGCTCGCCCTGGTCGACCACCTGATGGCCCCGGCCCTGGTCTGACCCGTCGTCGACGCGCCGCGGCGCCCCGGAGCACGCTCCGGGGCGCCGCGGCGTTCGCGCGTCTCAGCTGTGGCGCCAGGTGACCGAGAAGGCGGTGCCGTCGGCCGACAGCGGCGAGGTGGTGGCCAGCACGGTCTTGTCCTGCTTGGCCATGGTGATGCCGTCCGGCTTGAAGCTGCCCAGCGGGTGGCCGTTGGCGGTGGCCGAGTCGAAGGAGGCGGTGCCGAAGTCCGTCAGCGGCAGCGGGCCCGCCATGGTGGAGGGCGCCTCCGCGATCACCTCGGCGGAGGCCAGCTTGGCCCGGCGCAGGTTCTTGCGCACGGTGTGGCTCCAGCCCTGGGTGGCGTCGGTGAGCTTGAGGGTGAAGGTGCCGCGGCCGTCGGTGGTGACCGCGGCGTCGAAGTGGTCGCCTGCGGCCACCGGGTCGTTGTAGTTGACCGGGTAGGCCGGGTACATCTCGTACCAGGAGGAGTAGACCGGGGTGCCGCCCGAGCAGTCCGCCTCGGTGCCGGTCTGCTCGACCGAGTCGCTGCCGTCGCCGTCCAGGCCGACCCAGAAGCTGGACCAGGTGTCGGTGTCGGTGCAGGTCGCCGCGGGCTGGGTCCAGCTGGCGCTGACGCTGGTGAAGCGCTGGCCGGTGGCCGAGTAACCGGCCCAGTTGGCGCTGGTGCTGTTCAGCGTCTCGCCGTGCGGGCCGGTGGTGTGCGGGGCGGTGATCACCACCGGGGCGTGCAGGTGCGGGGCGTGCACGTGGCCCGGCGCGGCGAGCGCGGGGGCGGCGGAGGCGGTGAGCAGGGCGGTGAGACCGGTGGCGAGCGCGAGGGCGCGGCGGGCTGCGGGCATGGCGGCTCCCGTGGGGGACAGGTGTGGTTGACGGTGCCCGGACAACGGTAGGGCAGCGAACCAATGGTCCCGGTGTGACGGGTATGCAAATCCGCCGACTTCACCCGAACAGCCGTCAGATCTGTTCAGCACGGAGGCCCCTGACCCACCGTCGGCGGAGCAGGGGCCTCCCGGACCGGGCCGGCGTCAGCCGTGGACGGTGCCGCTGACCGCGCCGAAGCCGATCCGCACGCCGTCCGCGCCGGGCGCCGAGGCGGTGATGGTCACCGTGTCGCCGTCCGCCAGGAAGGTCCGGGTGTCGCCGTCCGGCAGCGTGATCGGATCCCGGCCGTTCCAGGTCAGCTCGATCAGCGAGCCGCGCTGGTCCGGCTCGGCACCGGAGATGGTGCCCGAGCCGTAGAGGTCACCGGTGCGCAGCGAGGCGCCGTTGACCGTGGTGTGCGCGAGCATCTGGGCCGGCGACCAGTACATCCCGGCGTACGGCGGGCGGGAGACCACGGCGCCGTTCAGCTCGACCCGCAGGTCGATGTCCAGCCCCCAGGGCTCCTTCTCCACCAGGTAGGGCAGCGGCTGCGGCTGCTGCTCCGGGGTGGCGGTGCGGGCCGCCTCCAGCGCGGCCAGCGGGACCACCCAGGGCGAGATCGAGGTGGCGAAGGACTTGCCGAGGAAGGGGCCCAGCGGCACGTACTCCCAGGACTGCACGTCCCGGGCGCTCCAGTCGTTCAGCAGCACCACGCCGAAGACGTGCTCGGCGAAGTCGGCCACCCCGACCGGCTCGCCCAGCGCGGAGCCGGCGCCCACCACGAAGCCCAGCTCGGCCTCGATGTCCAGCTTGGCCGAGCGGCCGAAGACCGGGGCCGGGTCCTGCGGGCCCTTGAACTGCCCGGACGGCCGCCTGATCCCGGTGCCGGAGACCACCACGGTGCCGGCGCGGCCGTGGTAGCCGACCGGCAGGTGCTTCCAGTTCGGCAGCAGCGCCTCGGCGTCCGGGCGGAACATCCGGCCCAGGTTGGTGGCGTGGTGCTCGGAGGCGTAGAAGTCGACGTAGTCGGCCACCTCCACCGGCAGGTGCAGGGTCACCTGGTCGATCCGGTACAGGTTGGCCTCGACCAGCCGGCGCTCCGCCTGGTCGGTCAGCAGGCCGGTGACCCGCTCCCGGACGTAGGCCCACTCGCGCGGGCCGCGCCGCATGAAGCGGTTCAGCGAACCGGTCGCCAGGTCGGCGCCGAGCGGGGTGCCCGCCCAGATCGCCGAGAGGTCCAGCACCTGCTCGCCGATCGCGACGCCCACCCTGGGCTGCCCGCTCCCGGGCGGGGTGAACACCCCGTACGGCAGGTTCTGCACCGGGAAGTCCGAGCCCTCGGGAACCGGGACCCAGCTCTGCTCGCTCACTCGCTCACACCGTCCTGCGGGCCGCGCCCGCTCCAACTCCACGCGTACTTGCCGTCGTCGCTGGCCCGGCCGCCCTCGGCGATCTCCAGCGGGCGGAAGGTGTCCACCATCACCGCCAGCTCGTCGAAGGACTCGGCGCCGATCGAGCGCTCGTAGGCACCCGGCTGCGGACCGTGGGTGTGGCCGCCCGGGTGCAGCGAGATCGAGCCCTGGCCGATGCCGGAGCCCTTGCGGGCCTCGTAGTCGCCCCCGCAGTAGAACATCACCTCGTCGCTGTCCACGTTGGAGTGGTAGTACGGCACCGGGATCGACAGCGGGTGGTAGTCCACCTTGCGCGGCACGAAGTTGCAGATCACGAAGTTCTCGCCCTCGAAGACCTGGTGGGCCGGCGGCGGCTGGTGGATCCGGCCGGTGATCGGCTCGTAGTCGGCGATGTTGAAGGCGTACGGGTAGAGGCAGCCGTCCCAGCCGACCACGTCGAACGGGTGGGTCGGCACGGTGAGGACGGTGCCGACCACGCCCGAGGAGCCGTTGCCCCGGTGCTTCACGTAGATCTGGACATCGCCCTCGCCGTCGACCAGCAGCGGGCCGGAGGGGCCGCGCAGGTCGCGCTCGCAGAACGGCGCGTGCTCCAGCAGCTGGCCGTACTTGGAGAGGTAGCGGCGGGCCGGGGTGATGTGGCTGTTGGCCTCGATGGCGTAGAGCCGCAGCGGCTGCTCCCCGCTCGGCAGCCAGCGGTGGGTGGTGGCCCGGGGGATCACCACGTAGTCGCCCTGGCCCACGGCCAGGGTGCCGAAGACGGTCTCCAGCACGCCCTCGCCGGACTCCACGTAGACGCACTCGTCGCCTATGGCGTTGCGGTAGAGCGGCGAGTCCTGGCCGCAGGCCACGTAGCCGATCCGGAGGTCGGCGTTGGCCAGCACGGTGCGGCGCCCGCGCACCGCGTCGGTCTGCCGCCACTGCTCGCCCGGGAAGAGGTCGTGCAGCTTGAAGTGGAAGGGCTTCAGCGGGTGGTTGGGC
Source organism: Kitasatospora sp. NPDC006697 (assembly GCF_042869935.1). Taxonomy (NCBI): domain Bacteria; kingdom Bacillati; phylum Actinomycetota; class Actinomycetes; order Kitasatosporales; family Streptomycetaceae; genus Kitasatospora; species Kitasatospora sp. NPDC006697. Next base: position 40,857 of record NZ_JBIAGU010000028.1, on the reverse strand, counting down.
TCCGGCTTGCCCTCCGGCAGCGCCCAGACCCGGCTGTCCACCAGGGCCGAGGGAATGGCGCGGTGGTAGAGCAGCGAGGAGTCGGAGAAGAAGCCCTCCTCGCCCATCAGCTCCTCGTAGTAGAGGCCGCCGGACTCGTTGCGGTGCTGGGTGTGCCTCTTCGGCGGCACCGTGCCCACGGTGCGGTAGTACGCCATCTCTGCGCCTCCTGAGCGACTGTCGCCCCGGACTGCGTCGGCCGGGGCAGGGTCCGCCCTGGGGGTGGGAGCGGACCAGACCAATCCCATGGCCAGCGCCCCCGACCTGTCAAGGACCCGCTGGGCCGGCGGGCGGCGCAGCGGGTCCCCGACCTGCGCGGATCAGCCCCCGGCGGCCTGGCGGGCGCGCAGGATCTCCAGGCCCACCAGGTCGTCCGGCGGTGCGTCCGGCACCTGCTCGTCGAAGCCGCGCAGGGCCGGCAGCCGCAGCGAGACCAGCACGATCACCGCCATCGCCAGCGCGAAGACCAGGTAGAGCAGCCCGGTGCCGCGCCCGGGTCCGGTGCCGAGCACCCGGCCCACGGTGGAGGCGAGCGGGCCGTGCGCGGCCAGCAGCGGCTCGAAGAGCCTGCTGCCCAGCGGCGCCACCAGGCCGAAGCCGAGCGGCAGGGTGGACCAGGAGATGACCGTGTTCAGCGCGAACACCCGGCCGTGGAACCGCTGGGCCACCTTGACCTGCACGGTGGTGAAGTAGATCCCGTTCATCACGTTCAGCCCCAGGCTCATCCCGAACGCCCCGGCCGCCACAACCCAGAGTCGCGGGCTCAGCCCCGGCAGCACGCAGAGCGCGGCCAGCACCAGCGCGGAGTACAGGATGCCGTGCATCCGGCGCTGCCGCGGCCCGCCCCAGAAGCCCATCACCAGCCCGCCGGCCACCGCGCCCAGCCCGGCCCAGAGGGAGACCTGGCCGGCGTCGGCCAGGGTGCCGAAGGAGAGGGTGAGCGGGGAGAGCAGCACGAAGAGCGGGGAGAGGAAGACGTTGAGCACCGCGAAGAAGAGCAGCATCGAGCGCAGCCCGCGGTTGCCCCAGGAGTAGGCCAGGCCCGCCCTGATCTCCGCGCCCAGGCTCTCCTTGCGCCGCCAGGCCAGGGTGTCCGGGAACCGCACCGCGGCGGTCACCGCGATCGCCACCGCGTAGCTGGCCACGTCCAGCGCCAGGATGCCGCCCAGGCCGATCGCCGCCAGCAGCCCGGTGGCGAGCACCGGCGCGAGCACCTGGGCGCCGCCGCCGATCATCTGCACCACGCCGTTGGCGTGCCCGAGGTAGCGCTTGGGCACCAGCTGCGGGATCGCCGAGCCGTAGGCGAGGCGCTGGAAGGTGACCGCGACCGAGAGCACCATCACGAAGCCGTACAGGTAGCCGACGTCCAGGTGCCCGGTGGCGGCCAGCACGGCCAGGGCCAGCTGGGTGGCGCCGGCCAGGCAGTCGGCCGCCAGCATCACCTTCTTGCGGCTGCTGCGGTCCACCACCGCGCCGGCCAGCGGGGCCAGCAGCAGGCCGGGGACCAGGCCGAGCACGGTGAACAGGGTGAACCGGGCGAGCGAGTGGGTGTGCAGGAAGATCCAGATCGGGATGGCGAACTCGGTCAGCGCCGATCCGGTGACCGAGACCAGCTGGCCGGCCGCGACCGAGAGGAACCGGCCCATGCTGGGCTGCACCCTTCCCCAGCCTCCGGCCGGGGATGCCCCTATGGCCGCCGGGTCCGCCCCGTTCTCGGAGCGCCCGCGAAGCTGCCAGGTCTCCCGGCTCGGGTCCGCCGGGCCGTCCAGCGCGGGGTGCACGGTGGTGACGATCTCGGCCAGTTCCCCGGCCCGGTACTTCAGGAAGAAGTGCCCGGCCTCCTCCAGCACCACCAGCGCGGTGCGCGGGCTGAGGAAGTGCCACTCGCGGAACCGCTCCTCGGCGTACTCGGTGGCCGGGTCCTGGTCGCCGACCACCGCGATCACCGGTGCGGCGAGCGGCGCCACGCCCTGGTCCAGCATCGCGGTGAAGCGCTGCTCGGCGCTCTCGCTGTCGTGCCGCATGTTGCGGATGATCCGGTAGGCCTGCTCCTGGTCCAGCTCACCCATCTCCAGGCCCAGGCCGCGCAGCCAGTTCTCGTAGACCCGGTCGCCCTTGAGCTTCTCCCGCTGGGCGAGCGCGGACAGCCCGCGGATCAGCCGGCCGCGCGGGCGGGCGAACGGGAAGATGGCGCCGATGTAGACCGCCGCCACCGCGCGGCCGGCCGCCTCCAGCCGGCGGGCCAGCTCGACGGTGAGGGCGCTCCCCACCCCGCAGTGGCCGTACAGCGCCAGCGGGCCCTCCACCTTGGCCAGGATCTCGCCGGCGGTGCGCTCGATCAACTCCTCGAACGGCAGCGGGTCCTCCACCAGGCCCAGGTCGTGGCCCGGGATAGAGAGGGCGAACAACCGGTGGGTGTCCGGGAGTTCGTCGGCCAGCGGCTGGTAGACCACCGCGCTGCCGCCGCCGTAGGGCACACAGACCAGGGTGAGTTCGGCGGGGCCCCGGCGGCCCCGGGTCAGCTCGTGCAGCAGCTCGCGCGGGCCGCGCCGGTCGGCCGGCAGCTCGGCCAGGGCGGCCAGCTCACGGACCGTCGGGTGCTTGAACAGGTCCAGCACGCTGATCCCGGCGCCGAGTTCGGCCTTGAGCCGGGCCACCGCCTGGGTGGCCAGCAGCGAGTGGCCGCCCAGGTCGAAGAAGTCGTCGTCCAGTCCGATCCCGTCCAGCTCCAGCACCTGCTGCCAGACGGCCGCCACGGTCAGCTGGGCCGGGGTGCCGGGCCGCTCGCCGGCGGCGCCCGGGGCCGGGCGGGCCGGGGCGGGCAGCGCCGCGCGGTCCAGCTTGCCGCTCGGCGAGAGCGGCAGCGCGGCCAGGTGCACGTAGGCTGCCGGGACCAGCAGTTCGGGCAGGGTGCGCTTGAGCGCGGTGCGCAGCTCGGCCGGCGCGCTCTCCTCGCCGGTGGTGTAGGCGACCAGGCGCTGGTCGCCGGGGCGGTCCTCGCGGACGACCACGGCGGCCTCGCGGATGCCCGGCAGCGCGGTCAGCGCCGCCTCGATCTCGCCCGGCTCGATCCGCAGGCCGCGCAGCTTCACCTGGCGGTCCATCCGGCCGAGGAAGTCCAGCGCGCCGTCCGGCCGGCGCAGTGCCAGGTCGCCGGTGGCGTACATGCGACTGCCGGGCGGGCCGTACGGGTCGGGGCGGAACTTCTCCGCGGTGGCGGTGGGGTTGTTCAGGTAGCCCAGCGCCAGGCCGGCCCCGGCGATGAACACCTGGCCCGGCACGCCGTCCGGCAGCAGCTGCCCGTGCTCGTCCAGCACGTACAGCGAGAGGTTCTGGATCGGGCGGCCGATCGGCAGCCGGGCGGCGCCGGTCGCCGCCTCGGGCGGGCAGGGCCAGGCGGAGACGTCCACGGCGGCCTCGGTGGGGCCGTAGAGGTTGTGCAGCTCCAGCCCGGGCAGCCGCTGGTGCAGTCGCAGCGCGTGGGCGGGCGGCAGCTCCTCGCCGCTGCACACCACCCGGCGCAGCGAGACGCAACCCTCGATGCCCTCCTCGGCCAGGAAGGCGCCGAGCATCGAGGGCACGAAGTGCGCGGTGGTGACGGCCCGTTCGCGGATCACCTCGCGCAGGTAGCCGGCGTCCTTGTGCCCGCCCGGGCGGGCCAGCACCAGCCGGGCGCCGGCCAGCAGCGGCCAGAAGAACTCCCAGACCGAGACGTCGAAGCTGGCCGGCGTCTTCTGCAGCACCGCGTCCGCACCGGTGAGCGGGTAGGCCTGCTGCATCCAGTGCAGCCGGTTGCAGATCGCCCGGTGCGGCACCAGCACGCCCTTCGGGCGGCCGGTGGAGCCGGAGGTGTAAATGGCGTAGGCCGGGTCCAGCGGGCCGGCCTGTGGCTCGGGAGGAGTGTCCGGGTAGCCATCTGATGGATCGTCAAGATAGAGGACCTGGGCCGCTGGTGGGGCGTCCGGCAGGTTCCGCTGGGTGAGCAGCAGGCGGGCGCCGGAATCCGCGACCATGTAGGCCAGCCGCTCGGCCGGATAGTCCGGGTCCAGCGGCAGGTAGGCGGCGCCCGACTTGAGCACGGCCAGCAGCGCGACCACCAGGTCGAGCGAGCGCTCGGCGTGCACGGCCACCAACCGGCCGGGGCCCGCGCCGCGTTCGCGCAGTGCGTGGGCCAGCCGGTTGGCCCGGGCGGCCAGTTCGTCGCCGGTCAGCTCGCCGTCCTCGCCCTGCACCGCGAGACGGCCGCCCGCCTCGGCCAGGCCCAGGTCGACCAGCGCGTCCAGCGTGGTGTCGTCCGGGAACGCCGTGCCGGGGCCGCGCGATGCCTCGATGGCGGCGGCCCGGCCCTGCTCGTCGAGCAGCGGCAGGCGGAAGACCGGGATGTCGGGCTGTTCGGTGGCGGCGGTCAGCAGCAGGGTGAAGGTGGCGGCCAGCCGCTCGACCGTGGCGGCCTCGAACAGGTCCGGGTTGTAGAGGACCTGGCCATGGAAGCCGTCCGGGCCCTCGGTGACGTACAGCTCCAGGTCGAACCGGGTGTTCCAGGTGGTGACCGGGTAGCCCTCGGCGGTCAGCGTCCCGGTGGCCGCCGGCACCGGCGGGGTGTAGTTCTGCAGCGCGAACAGCACCTGGAAGACGGGGGAGCGGCTGACGTCGCGCACCGGGTCCAGGGCGGTGACCAGCCGCTCGAAGGGCAGCTCCTGGTGGGCGAAGGCGTCCAGCGCGGTGCCGCGCACGGTGGCGAGCAGCTCGGTGAAGCTCGGGTCGCCGGCCAGGTCGGCGCGCATCGCCAGCATGTTGACGAAGACGCCGACCACCTCCTCCAGCTCCTTGCGCCCGCGCCCCGCCACCGGGGTGCCGACGGCGAAGTCGCGCTGCCCGCTGCACCGGGCCAGCAGCAGCTGGAAGGCGGCCAGCAGCACCATGTACGGGGTGGCGGCCGCCGCCTTGGCCAGTTCGGCCACCCGCTCGCTGGTCCGGGCGCCGAGCGGGAAGGCGTGGGAGGCGCCCGCGTAGGTCCGTTCGGCCGGGCGCGGGTGGTCCAGCGGCAGTTCCAGGGCGGGCACCCCGGCCAGCCGGGGGAGCCAGTGGTCCAGGTCGCGGCGCTCGGCCGCGCCGTCCGGGGCGGACCGCTGCCAGGCGGCGAAGTCGCCGTAGCGGACCGCCGGTTCGGGGCGGACCGGGGCGCCGCCGGTGAGTTCCAGCAGCTCGGCCAGCAGCAGTTCGGCGGCCCAGCCGTCGCAGGCCAGGTGGTGCACGGCGAGCACCAGCAGGTGCTCCTCGGGGCCGAGTTCGACCAGCAGGGCGCGCAGCAGCGGTGCCTCGGCGGGGTCGACCGGCGCGGCGAGTTCGGCGGCCACCAGCTCGGCGGCCGCGGCCTCGTCGTCGGCGGCGGCGAAGCGCGGCCCGACCACCGCGGCCGGCTCGACCACGGCGACCGGCCGGCCGTCCTCGGTGGCCGGGAACCTGGTGCGCAGCGCCTCGTGACGGCCCGTCAGGGCGGCCAGGGCCGCGGTGAAGGCGGTGCGGTCCAGCGGCCCGCGCAGCCGGCGGACCAGGGGGATCGTGTAGGCGCTGGTGCCGGGCGCGTACTGCTCCATGAACCACAGCCGCTCCTGGGCGTAGGAGAGCGGCGGATCGGCTTCGGCGCGGCGGGGGATGGCGGGGGCGGCGGGCGCGGGCAGCCGCAGCCGGGCCGCGAGCAGGTCCTGCTGGGCGGCGGAGAGCTGGTCGGTCACGGTGGGTCAGGATCCTTCCGCGGCAGCGTCGAGGGAGAGGTCGGCCAGGACCAGGGCGCGGACCTCGGCGGCCAGTGCGGCAACCGAGCGGTGGTCGAAGACCAGCCGGACCGGCAGGTCGAGGGCGGTGGCCTCGCCGAGCCGGGCGGTCACCCGCAGGGCGTGCAGCGAGTGGCCGCCGAGGGCGAAGAAGTCGTCCAGTGCGCCTACCGCGGGCAGGTCCAGCACCTCCTGCCAGACGGCGGCGACCAGGCGCTCGGCGTCGTCCCTGGGGGCCAGGAACTTCGCGGCACCGGGGTCGGGCCGTCCGGGGTCGGGCAGGGCGGCCCGGTCCACTTTGCCACCCGGGGTCAGCGGCAGCGCCTCCAGCAGCACGAACCGGCCGGGGACCAGGCGCTCGGGCAGCCGCGCGCGCAGTGCGGCCGGGTCGGGCAGCGCTCCGACCAGGTAGGCGACCAGGGCCTGGTCGCGGACCGCGACGGCGGCGGCCAGTACGCCCGGTTCGGCGAGCAGGTGGCGCTCCACCTCGCCGGGCTCGATCCGGTGGCCGCGCACCTTGAGCTGTCCGTCCAGCCGGCCGAGGAAGTGGAGCCGGCCGTCGGGGGTGCGCAGCACCCGGTCGCCGGTGGCGTACAGCCGGTCGCCCGGGTCGCCGAACGGGTCGGGGTGGAAGGCGCGTGCGGTGCGCTCGGGGTCGCCGGCGTAGCCGAGCGCCACCCCCGGGCCGCCCAGGTGCAGCTGGCCCGCCACGCCGAACGGCACCAACTGGCGGTGCTCGTCCAGCACGTACGCGTCGGTGCAGTCCAGTGGCTGCCCGATCGGCGGGTCGGCCGGGCCGTCGGCCACCTCGGCGGCGGTGGCGATCACCGTGGCCTCGGTCGGGCCGTAGGTGTTCAGCAGCCGCACCTTCGGGCCGACCGCGCGCCGCCAGGCGTGCACCGCGGCGCCGCGGGCCTGCTCGCCGCCCAGGATCAGCAGCCGCAGCTCCGGTGGCCAGGCGGTGGCCGGCTCGGCGGTGAGCGCGTGCCAGTAGCTGGTGGGCAGATCGAGGACGGTGAGCCGGCGGCCCTCCGGCGTGCGCAGGAAGTCGGGGAGCAGTTCGCCGCCGCCCGGCAGCAGCACCAGGGTGGCGCCGGCGGCCAGGGCCGGGAAGACCTCCTCGACATGGGCGTCGAAGCTCGCCGAGGCGAACTGCAGCACCCGCTCGCCCGGGCCGAGACCGTACCGCTCGACCATCCAGCGCACCCGCACCGCCAGCCCCTCGGCGGTGAGCTGGACCGCCTTGGGCTCGCCGGTGGAGCCCGAGGTGTGGCACAGGTAGGCCAGCCCGGCCGGTCCGGGGCGGGCACCGGGGAGCGGGTGGAGGCCGGTCGCGTCGAGCAGCAGCGCGGCGCCGGCTCCGGCGGCCAGCCGAGCACGGCGCTCGGCGGGGTCGGCCGGGTCCAGGTAGGTGTAGGCGGCGCCGCGCCGGTGGGCGGCGAGCAGCGCCGCGACCAGTTCGGCGGAGCGGGGCAGGCTGACGGCCAGCACCTGGCCGGGGGCCAGACCGTCCAGCCGCTCGGTGGTCTTCGTCACCAGGTCAGCCAACTCGGCGTAGCTGAAACGGCGTTCGCCGTCCACCAGGGCCTCGGCGGTGGGGTCGGCGGCGGCCTGCTCGGCGAACAGCAGGTGCGGGGCGCGGGCCGGGCCGGCCGGGCGCGGGCCGCGGCCGGCGGCCAGCAGGGCGGTCCGCTCGGTGGCGGGCAGCAGCTCCAGCCGGTCCAGCGGGCGGTCCGGGTCGGCCAGTGCGGCGGCGAGCAGGGTGCCCAGGCGGGCGGCCAGCCGGGCGCCCCCGGCATGGTCCAGCAGGCTCAGGCGGTGGCCGAGGGAGAGGCCGAGACCCTGCTCGGGGTCGGCGGGGTCGTCCCAGGCGTCCAGGGTGAGCGGGGCCTTGGCGCGCGCGAAGCCGGAGGGGAGGTGGTCCACCGCCAGCCCGTCGAAGCCGGCCTCCCCGCCGCCCGCACCGCCGCCGTTGAGCACCAGCAGCGCCTGGAACGGACCTTCGCTCCCCGCGCCCAACTCCTCGAACGGCACCTGCGGGTGGGCGTAGGCCTCGAAGAAGGTGCGGCGGTTGCGCTTCAGCAGTTCGCGCAGCGAGGGCGAGCCGGAGAGGTCCTGACGGACCACCAGGGTGGTGGAGAAGTAGCCGATCAGCGGCTCCAGTTCGACCCGGTCACGGCCGGCCACCGGGGTGCCGACGGACAGGTCGGTGGTCGGGTGGTGGCGGGACAGCAGCGCCTGGAAGGCGCTGAGCAGCACCAGGAAGACGGTGGAGCGCTCGGCCCGGGCCAGCGCGTGCAGCCGCCCGGCCAGGCCCGCGGGGAGCGGCACCTGGTGGAAGGCGCCGCGAGTGTCCGTACCCGTGGGCGGCAGGTCGAGCGGGGCGGAACCGTGCAGCGTGCGCTGCCAGAACTCGCGGTCGGCGGCGGCGCGTTCGCGGGACTGCTCGGCGTGGCTGTGGAACTCCAGTGGCAGTGGCGGGAGCTGGACGCCGTTGTAGAGCTCGGCCAGCTCGCGGTGGTAGACGTCCATCGACCAGCCGTCGGCGGCGATGTGGTGCAGCACCAGGGCGAGTTGGTGCTCCTGCGGGCCGATGCGCAGCAGGGTGGGGCGCAGTGGCGGCGCGGCGGCCAGGTCGAGCGGGCGCTCCAGCCGCTCGCGGACCAGCTCGTCGGCCCGCTCGGGGGCGCACTCGAGGAGTTCCAGCGGACAGGGGGCCGGCGCCAGCACCTGGCCCACGGCCACCCCGTCGCGTTCCTGGTACCGGGTCCGCAGCGGCTGGTGCCGGGCGGCCAGGGCGTCCAGCGCCCGGCGCAGTGCGGGCAGGTCCAGCTCGCCGCGCAGCCGCAGCCGACTGTACATGTGGTAGGAGGTGTCCTCGGGGTCGAAGCGGTGCAGGAACCAGAGCCGTTCCTGACCGGGCGTCAACCGGTACTCGCGCTCGATGACCGGCTCGCTCACGGCGGGGGTCACGAGGCCTCCTCCAGGTACTGCGCCAGCCCGCGGATGGTCGGGGCGTCGAAGAAGACGTGCAGGGGCAGTTCGGCGCCCAGCCGGTCCAGGGCGCGGGCGGCGATCCGGGCCATGGTCAGCGAGTGGCCGCCCAGGTCGAACAGGTCGTCGTCCGGGCCGATCGCGGGCAGTGACAGCACCTCGCACCAGATCTCGTGCAGCACGGCCGCCGCACCGGCGTACTCCGCTCCGCTCGCCGGGGTGGCCGTCGGGGTGGGCGCCGGCAGCGCGGCCCGGTCCAGCTTGCCGTTGGGCGTGGTCGGCAGCTCGGCCAGCACCAGCACCGTCTGCGGCACCGCGTACCCCGGCAGCAGCTTGGCCAGCCGGGCCCGCAGCCGCTCCGGGTCCGCGCCGCCCGTGACGTACCCGACCAGCACCTCCCCGTGCAGCGCGGCCGCCGCCTGCCGGACCCCGGGGTCGGCCAGCAGCGCGGCCTCCACCTCGCCCAGCTCCACCCGGTGGCCGCGCACCTTGACCTGGTGGTCCGAGCGCCCCAGGAACTCCAGGCCGCCGTCCGCCCGGTAGCGCACCAGGTCGCCGGTCCGGTACATGAGGGCGGGGGGCGTCAGCGCGGAGGCGGTGCCCCACGGGTCCGGCACGAACCGCTGCGCCGTCAGCTCCGGGTTGCCCAGGTAGCCGAGCGCCACCCCGGCGCCGCCGATCACCAGCTCGCCGGGCACCCCGAACGGGCTCAGGCCGCCCTCCTGGTCCAGCACCCGCAGCCTGGTCCCGGGCAGCGGCCCGCCCAGTGAGACCGTCGCCGGCTCCGCGGGCACCTCCCAGCAACTGGACCAGATGGTGGTCTCGGTGGGCCCGTACATGTTGAACAGCCGGGCCGCCCGCGCCCGCAGCTCCCGGGCCAGCGGCAGCGGCAGCGCCTCGCCGCCGACCAGCGCCACCGGGACCTCCGACAGCCCGCCGGCCAGCAGCAGCTGCCAGCCGGTCGGGGTGGCCTGGAGGTGGGTGACCCCGTGCGCCCGGACCAGCTCGCGCAGCGCCGCGCCGTCCTCGGCGGCCCGCTGCCCGGGGACCACCAGGCGCCCGCCGGTGCTCAGCGGCAGGTACATCTCCAGCCCGGAGATGTCGAAGGAGACCGAGGTCAGCCCGAGCCAGCAGGTGTCCGGACCGGTCCCGCCGACCAACGAGCCGGTCGCGTCCAGGAAGGCGGCCAGCGCCCGGTGCCCCACCAGCACGCCCTTGGGGCGGCCGGTGGAGCCGGAGGTGTAGATGACGTACGCGGGCCGGTCCAGCCCGGGCAGCGCGTCGGTGCCGGGCTCCGCCCCCGGGTCCAGCAGCACCCGGGGCGCGGTGACCGCGGCCGGCAGCAGCGGCGCCGACCCGGCCGTGACCAGCACGCAGGCGGCCCCGGAGTCGGCAAGCGCCAGCGCCGTCCGTTCGGCGGCGTGCTTCGGGTCGAGCGGCAGGTAGCTCGCGCCGGCCCGCCAGACGCCGAGCAGCGCGGCGAGCAGCTCCGGCGAGCGCTCCACGAACACCCCGACCACGTCGCCGGGCCGCACCCCGGCCGCCTGGAGCTGACCGGTCACCCGGGCGCTCGACGCGGCCAGCTCGCCGTAGCGGACCGGGCCGCCGGCGCACTCCAGGGCCACCGCCTCCGGCGCCCGCTCCGCCTGGGCGAGGAACCGCGCGGGCACGGTCGACTCGGGAACCGCCAGCGCGGCTCCCTCCCCGCGGGCCAGCAGCTCCGCCTGCTCCGCCGCCGGCAGCAGCGCCACCTCGAAGACCGACCGGTCCGGCTCGGCCAGCAGCGCCTGGAGCAGCGTCAGGTACCGGGCGAGCAGCCGCTGCGCCGTCTCCCGGGTGAACAGCGCCGCCGCGTAACTGAGGTGCAGCTCGGCCCGGCCGTCCTCGCGCCAGATCTCCAGCGCCAGATCGCACTTGGCCTGCGCGTACTCCAACTGGAAGACCTCGCTCGCGCCGTCCTCGGGGGCCAGCGGCGCGGACTGGGCGTGCTGGAGGGCGAACATCGCCTGGAAGAGCGGGGTGCGGGACCGGTCGCGAGTCACGTCCAGCGCCGTCAGCAGCTCGGCGAACGGCAGCTGCTGGTGCGCGAACCCGGTCAGCGCGGTGGCCCGGACCCGGTCGACCAACTGGTCGAAGTCCGGCTCCCCGGCCAGGTCGGCACGGAGCGCGACCGTGGTGGCCAGGCAGCCGACCAGGCCCTCGTGCTCCACCCTGGACCGCCCGGCCACCGGCGTGCCCACGCAGAAGTCCCGCTGCCCGCTGTGCCGGGCCAGCAGCACCTGGTAGGCGGCGAGCAGCACCATGAACGCGGTGGCGCGGTGCGACCGGGCCAACCTGTCGACGGCCGCCATCAGTTCGGCGGAGAGCTCGGCCCGCGCCAGGCCCCCGGCGGTCTCCCGCACCGCCGCGCGCGGCGCGTCCGTGGGCAGCTCCAGGTCCGGGACCCCGGCCAGCGCGGCGGTCCAGTGGGCGAGCGCCCGCTCGCCCGCGGCCCGTCCGGCGGCGCCGCGCTGCTCGGCCACGTGCTCGCGGTGGGTCATCGCCAGTGGCGGCAGCGGGTCGGGCTTGCCCTCGGTGAAGGCCCGGTAGAGCGCGGCGACCTCGGCGCCGACCAGCTGCATCGACCAGCCGTCCACCGCGATGTGGTGCAGCACCAGGCAGAGCACGTGCTCGGCCGGCCCGACCGCCAGCAGGGCGGCCCGCAGCGGGGCCCCGGCGGCCAGGTCGAAGGGCTCGGCGACCCGCTCGGCCACCAGGCGGTGCAGCGGGTCCGGGTCACCCGGGACGGTCAGCCGCTCCAGCGGTACGGCCGCCGGCGGGGCCACCTCGGCCCGGGGCACGCCGTCCTGCTCCAGGTAGCGGGTGCGCAGCACCTCGTGCCGGGCCGCCACGGCGGTCAGCGCCCGGGCCAGCGCGGCCGGGTCGAGCCGGCCGGTCAGCCGCTGCACCCAGAAGACGTTGTAGGAGGAGTCGGTGGGATCGAGCCGTTGCAGGAACCAGAGCCGTTCCTGGTGGGGGGACAGGTCAAGCAAGGGTGCTCTCCTGGGGGCCGGCCGCGGCGGCGACCTCGGTGCGGAAGGCCGCGGCGAGGCGGGCGGCGGTGTCGGGGGCGAAGGCGTGGTGGTTGTAGACGACGGCGGCCGACAGCGAGCCGTCCGGCCTTTCCTCGCAGATCAGTTCGGGTGTGCTGAGGTCGAGCTCGCCGCCCGGGGTGGGCCAGTCCAGGCCCTCCTGCTCGCGCGGCAGCGGGAACGGCTCGGAGCGCACCCCTGGCAGGAACGGGCCGCTGCCCCAGTTCTCGTAGTGGATCCGGGCCGGGAACGGCACCAGCGGCGCCGTCTCGTGGTAGGCGTGGAACTGGTGGGTGGCCGCCTCCAGGGCGGTGGTCCGGACCCGCCCGAGCAGCGTGGGGAAGTCGGGGGCCGCGGCGGTGTCCACCCGCAGCAGCAGCGACTGGACCAGGCAGCCGATCAGCGCGTCGTGCTCGGCGGCGGTCCGCCCGGGCACCGGGGACATCAGCACCAGGTCGGTCAGCCCGGTCCAGTCCGCGAGCACCCTGGTCCAGCAGGCGGCGACCGCCATGAACGGGGTGGCGCCGAGGGCGCGGGCCCGCAACCTCAGCGCGCCGAGCTCGGCGGCGGACAGCTCGAAGCCGTGCCGGCGCCGGGAGAACCGGTCGGTCCGCAGGCGCCCGGGGAACGGCTCCAGCGCGCGCGGCGCACCGGCCAGCCGCTGCTGCCAGAACTCCCGGTTCCGGTCCCACTGCTGGGCGGTCCAGGCGCAGTAGCCGGCGTGGTGCAGCGCCGGCGGGGCCAGCGGATCGGGCCGGCCGGCCGCGAACGCCGAGACCAGCCGGCCCAGTTCGCGCAGCAGCACGCCCAGCGACCAGCCGTCGAAGACGAAGTGGTGCACGCTCAGTACCAGCACCGCGTCGTTCGGCGCGAGCCGGATCAGCAGCGCCCGCACCAGCGGGTCGGCCACCAGGTCGCCGACCCGCTCGCGCTCGTCCCGGGCCAGTTCGGCCGCGTGCGCCTCGTCCCGGGCCGTCACCAGCTCCAGCTCCGCGGGCAGTTCCGCGGCCACCGAAAGCTGCAGCCTGCCGTCCGGGGTGCGCTCGCGGAGCAGCCGCAGCGGCTCGTGACGCCGGGTCAGCGCGTCCAGCGCCCGCCGCAGCAGCTCGGGGTCGAGCGGTTCGCGCAGCCGGATCGCGGTGCTGATCGCGCCCGGGTCGCGCGGCGGCTCGGTGGCCGCCATCCAGTCCAGGAACTCCAGCTGCTGGGTGGTGAGCGCCAGTTCGGGGTCGGCCCCGGTGGTAGCCGGGGCCGGGGCGGGGGTGGACGCGTGGGCGTCGATCCAGGCGGCCTGCCCGGCCAGCACCGGGCGGTCGAAGGCGAGGGCGGCGGTGGCCGGGGCGCCGAAGGCCTGCCGCACCTCGGCGGCCAGCCGGCCGGCGCGGAAGGAGTCGCCGCCGAGGGCGAAGAAGTCGTCCTGGCGGTCGACCCGGGCCACGCCCAGCAGGCGGCGCCAGATCCCGGCGAGCGCCCGCTCGGTTGCCGAGTTCGCGTCAACTTCCTTGGGGGGCACGGCTGGTGAGTAGGTCATCGGGCAGTCCGTGGGGGTTGGCGGCCGGCGGGTTCCGGCGTGTGCCAGTGAACTGTTACGCATCCGTCCGATCGCTGCAAGAGCATGCGGAAACTTTCTGAAACATCTTCCGTCGCAGGTTGCGGCCCTGTTACGTTCCGAGTCCCCACCCCGACCCCGCCCGACGGAGGGACCCGCATGCCGCTTTCCGAACCCCCGACCACCGTGGTGGGGCTGCTGGCGGCCCGGGCCGCGGCGCAGCCGCGCCGCCCGGCGGTCCGTCAGGACGGGCGCGAGCTCGACTTCGCCCAGTGGCGGGCCGGGGCCGACCGGCTGGCCCGCGCCCTGGTGGCCCGTGGGCTGCGGCCCGGCCAGCGGGTGGCGCTGCTGCCCGGCGAGGACTGGCTGCGCTACGCCGTCGACTTCGCCGGGGTGCTGACGGCCGGTGGGGTCGCGCTGCCGCTGGCCGCCGCGCTGCCGCCGCGTCAGCTGGCCGAGACGCTGACCCGCAACCAGGTGGCGGGCGTGCTGCACGGACCCGGCCTGGCGGTGCCGGCCGGACCGTGGTGGACCGCGGCCGAGCTCCCCGAAGCCCCGTCAGACCTGGCGCTGCCGCCGGTCGGCCCGCAGGACCCGGCCCAGATCGTCTGCACCTCCGGCTCCACCGGCACCCCCAAGGACGTCGCCGCCAGCCACGGCAACCTCTGCCACGGCCGTCCCGCCCACCCGCGCACCCGCCGCTACGCGCACTCGCAGGGCATGCTGCACGCCTTCCCGATCGGCACCAACGCGGCCCAGATGATGCTGGTCGAGGCGCTCACCGCGCACCCCACGCTGCACTGCGCCGGCCGGTTCGAGGCCGCGGCGCACGCCGAGCTGATCGAGCGGGAGCGGATCGGCACCCTCTTCCTGGTCCCGGCGACCGCCGCCGAACTGCTGCGCTCCGGCGCGCTCGACGGCCGCGACCTCGGCTCGGTGCAACTGGTCAGCTCCTCCGCCGCGGCGCTGCCGCCGGTGCTGGCCCGGGAGCTGGCCGCCGCCTTCCCGCGCGCCGTGCTGGTCAACTACTACACCTCCACCGAGGCGGTCCCGGCCCAGCTCAGCGTGATCGTCGACCCGGCCCGGCCGGAAGCCCTCGGGCGCCCGGCCGACCCGCGCGACCTGCGGATCGCCGGCCCGGACGGCACCGAGCTGCCGACCGGCGAGGTGGGGGAGGTCTGGCTCCGCTCGGACGCGCCGCCCCGGCGCTACGCGGGCGACGACGCCGCCACCGCGGCCACCTTCCGGGACGGCTGGGTGCGGATGGGCGACCTCGGGCGGCTGGACGCGGCCGGCTACCTCCACCTGGTGGACCGGGAGAGCGACGTGATCAAGTCCGGTGCGCTCAAGGTCTCCACGCTGCGGATCGAGGCGGCGCTGCTGGAGCACCCGGCGGTGGCCGAGGCGGCGGCGGTCGGCCTCCCGCACCCGCTGATGGGCGCGGTGCCGGCCGCCGTGCTGCGGGCCGACCGGCCGCTGGACCTGGACGAGCTGCGCGACTTCCTGGCCGAGCGGCTGACCCGGTCCGAACGGCCGGTGCGGCTGCTGCTGGTGGACGAGCTGCCGCGGACCGCCACCGGCAAGCCGGTCAAGCCGGAGATCCGCCGCCTGCTCGAAGCACCGGCCCCCGCGCCCGTCGCGGCCGAGCCCGACGTCGCCGACCCGTTCGGCCGCCCCTTCCTCCCAACCCCCGAGGACTTCTGAATGGACGTCAACCTCGCCCAGAGCGGCATCTGGTTCACCGAGCGCCTCGGCGGCCTCGGCACCGTGTACTCGATGCCGTTCGCCGTCACCCTGCACGGCCCGCTGGACCAGGACGCGCTGCTCGCCGCCCTGCGCACCGTGGTCGACCGCCACCCGGTGCTCGCCGGCGCGCTCCGCGAACAGGACGGGCTGCCCCGGCTGGTCCCCGCCGTGCAGCCGCCGCAGCCCGTCGTGGTCGACCTGAGCGCCACCCCCGAGCTGCAGCCCGAGCACGAACGGGCCGAGATCCTGCGCCCGTTCGACCCGGCGCACGGCCCGCTGCTGCGCTGCACCCTCTACCGCACCGCCCCCGAGACCCACCGCCTGCTGGTCGTGGTCCACCACCTCGCCTTCGACGGCCAGTCGACCTCGCTCTTCCTGGACGAGCTGGCCGCCGCCTACGCCGGCGCCGAACTGCCCGCCCTCCCCGAGCCGGAGGACCCGGCGGACCAGCACGACCGGGTGACGCAGGCGCTGCCCGGCGCCCGCGCCTTCTGGAAGCAGCGCTGGAGCGAGCCCGCCGAGGTCCGGCTCCCCGGCCTGCACGGCACCCCGCGCACCGCCGGCCCCGGCGAGAGCGTCGGCTTCGAGCCGGACCCGCGGCTGCGCCCCGCGATCGCCGCCCTGGGGATCAGCACCTTCCAGTTCACCCTGTCCAGCTGGCTGGTGCTGCTGCGCCGCTACGGCAACCTCGAACCGGTCCTCGGGGTGGACTTCGGCACCCGCACCGCCGAGCAGTGCCCGCTGATCGGCGCGCACGTCAACGAACTCCCGGTCGCCCAGGCGCCGCGGCTGGACCAGTCCTTCCGCACCTTCGTGGACGCGCTGGTCTTCGGCCAGGGCCTGCGCTCCGACCTGCGCGGGCTGTTCCGCTACCGCGAGGTGCCGCTCGGCAGGGCCGTCGCCGGGGTGCGCCCGGCCGTGGCCCTGGCACCGGTCACCCTGGCCTACCGCCGTCGCGGTGCGGCCCCCGACTTCCCCGGCCTGCGGGCCGAGGTGGACTGGGCGCTGCCCAACCACACCGCGCGCGGCACCCTGCGGATCCACCAGGTGGACGGCCCGGAGGGCTGGCGGACCGTGCTCCAGTACGACCCGGACCGGCTGGACCGCGCCGACGCCGAGCGGATCGCCCGGCACTGGCAGCGGCTCGCGGCGGCCCTGGCCGAGCACCCCGACACCCCGCTGGCCGAGCTGGAGTTCGCGCCCGAGGAGGCCGAACTGGAGCGCCGGTGGAACGCCACCGCGGTGGAGCGCCCGGCTGCCACGCTGCCCGAACTCCTCGCCGCCCAGGCCGCCGCCACCCCGCAGGCGCTCGCGGTCAGCGGCACCGTCGAACTGACCTACCGTCAACTCGCCGACCGGGTCGACTCACTGGCCCGGCACATCGAGCCCGGCAGCGTGGTGGCCATCCTCGCCGAGCGCGGTCCCGCCGCCCTGATCGGCCAGCTCGCCACCCTCCGCGCGGGCGCCGCCTACCTCCCGCTGGACCCCGCCCACCCCGTCGACCGCCTCCGCGCCCTGCTCGCCGACGCCGGCGCCGCGCTCGTCCTCACGGACCGTCCGCTCGACGGGATCGAGGCCCGCCCGCTGCCCGATCCGGCCGCCGCGCCCGAGGCGGCCCCGCGGACCGACCGTGCCCACCCCGGGCCCGCGGACCGCGCCTACGTCCTCTACACCTCCGGCTCCACCGGCCGCCCCAAGGGCGTGGAGATCGAGCACCGAGCCCTGACCAACCTGCTGCTCGACTTCCGCGACCGGCTGTCCGCCGCCCCCGAGCACCGCTGGCTGGCGCTGACCGCCCCGACCTTCGACATCGCCGCCCTGGAGCTCTACCTGCCGCTGGTCAGCGGCGGCCGGGTGGTCTTCGCCCCGCCCACGGCGCACGCGGACGGCCGGGCCGTGGTGGAGCTGATCGAGCGGCAGCAGATCAGCCACGTCCAGGCCACGCCGTCCGGCTGGCAGCTGCTGCTGGACGCCGGCCTGCGCGAGGTCCCGGTCGCCCTGGTCGGCGGCGAGGCGCTGCCGCCGACCCTGGCCCAGCAGCTGCTGGCCCGCACCGGCCGGCTGCTCAACGTCTACGGCCCGACCGAGACCACCGTCTGGTCCACCGCCGCCGAACTCACCGGCGGCGCCCAGGGCGGCATCGGCACCCCGCTCGCCAACACCACGGTGCGGCTGCTCGACCCCACCGGCCTGCCGCTCCCGCACGGCCTGCCCGGCGAGCTGTGGATCGGCGGCGCCGGCCTGGCCCGCGGCTACCTGGGCCGCCCGGAGCTGACCGCCGAACGGTTCGTCACCGGCCCGGACGGCGAGCGCCGCTACCGCACCGGCGACCTGGCCCGCCGCCGCCCCGACGGCTGCCTGGAGTTCCTGGGCCGCCTGGACGGCCAGCTCAAGCTGCGCGGCCACCGGATCGAGCCCGGCGAGATCGAGGCCCAGCTGCTGACCCACCCGCAGGTGGCCCGGGCCGCCGTCACCGTGCTGGACCCGCAGAGCCCCGGCGGCGGCCGGCTGGTCGCCCACCTGGTGGCCACCGACCCGGTGCCCGGCGAGCCGGAGCTGCGCGCCCACCTGGCCCGCACCCTGCCCGCCGTGCTGCACCCCTCGCTCTGGCGCCTGGTGGACGAGCTGCCGCTGACCGGCAACGGCAAGGTGGACCGCCTCGCGCTGGCCGCCTGGCGCCCGCAGGCCGCCGAGCAGCAGGCACCGCGGCCGGAGCGCGGCGGCACGGCCGCGGCGGTGCACGAGATCTGGTGCGAGGTGCTCGGCCTGCCGGGGATCGGCGACCAGGAGGACCTGTTCGACCTGGGCGGCCACTCGCTGACGGTGACCCAGATCGGCGCCCGGATCGCCTCCCGGCTCGGCGTCGACCTGCCGCTGCACGTCTTCTACGACGACGCCACCATCGCCGGCATGGCCGCCGCCGTGGACCGGGTGGGCAGCGCCCGATGACCGACCTCACCGCGCTGCACGTCAACTGGACCGGTCCGTTCCGGGCCGGCCTGCGCCGGGCCCGGGAGGGCGGCGGCCGCCGGGTCTACGGCTTCCCGCCCGAGGAGGTGCTGAGCTGCGTGCACAGCGCGCTGGCCTGGCGCGAGCACCACGGGCCGATCGAGCTGGTCACCGACGAGCTGGGCGCCGCCTGGTGCCGGGAGCAGGGCCTGGCGGGGCTCTACGAGCGGATCGACACCGGCCTGGACGCGCTCGACGGCATGGACCTGGACCCGGTGGTCTGGTTCACCGGGGCCAAGTACCTCGCGGTGCGCGACCGGCCGGCCCCCTTCGTGCTGCTGGACACCGACCTCTACCTGCGCCGTCCGCTGGCCGGCCTGGACCGCGGCGGGGCGCAGCGGAAGGGCTTCTGGTTCGCGCACTGGGAATCGGTCGACAACGCCGTCTACCCGCCGCCCGAGGAGCTGCCCAACCGGGCCGGCGCCGACCTCTCCCGCTGGCTGTTCGACACCCCCGCCACCAACATGGCGATCGCCGCCTTCCTGGACGAGGACCACCGGGCCGGCTTCGCGCAGGCCGCCCTCGGCTTCGCGCTCGGCAACGGCGGCCCGGCCCCGGGCGAGCCGGTGGCCCGCCCGGCCTTCGCCGAGCAACGGCTTGCACCCGCTGTCGCAAGGACCCTGGGCGTGCCGCTGCACCCGGTGGCGGAGGGCTTCTGGCTGGTCGAGGAGGAGCGCTGGGACGGCCCCGCGCCGGTCGCCGACTTCCACCACATCTGGAACCTCAAGGCCGCGCTGCGCCGCCACCCCGAGCTGCACGGCCCCTACCTGCGACAACTGCTGGCGGAACTGCTCTGGCGGTTCCCGGACACGGCCGGCCTGCTGGCGCGGATCCCGGCGCTGGCCGGGCTGCGCCCGCTGCTCGCACCCACGCTGGCGGCCCTGGAGCAGCACGGCCCGCTGACCGACCCGAGTTGGCCGTTCGGCGAACGCAGGACGCGCCGCGGCAACCGTGAGGACACGCGCGTGTAACGATCGCCGAGTCTTTGCAGAAACTTGCTGCAAGACCTTTCAGCCGGGCTTTCAGCCCTGTTACGTTCCTGCCCAAGCCCGGTGCCGGCGCCAGTGCGGTAGGTGCCGCGGGGCCAGTATCGCCCCTCCAGCTCCCGGATCGGGCACCCACCCCCACCGTTTTCACCTAGGAGTTCTCATGCGGCGTGGCATCGCGGCCTCCAGTCTCGTTGCGGCCCTTGCCGTGACTCTCGCAGCCTGCGGCAGCAGTGGCTCGGGCAGCAGCACCAACGCCCCCGCGGCCGGCGCCTCGGTGGACCCGTCCAAGGTCAGCGGCACCGTGACCTACTGGGACACCTCGGACGCCAAGGCCGAGGCCCCGACCTACCAGGCCGTGATCGCGGACTTCCAGGCGAAGTACCCGAACATCAAGGTCAACTACGTCAACGTGCCGTTCGCCGACGCGCAGAACAAGGTGAAGAACGCCTTCTCCACCGGCGCCGACGCCCCCGACGTGATCCGTTCCGAGGTCGCCTGGACCCCCGAGCTGGCCGCCGACCACTACCTGCAGCCGCTCGACGGCACCCCGGCCCTGGTCAACCCGGACGACTACCTGCCGAACCCGGTCGCCGCCACCAAGTACGACGGCAAGACCTACGCCGTCCCGCAGGTCACCGACACCATGGCGCTCTTCTACAACAAGAAGATGTTCGCCGACGCCGGCATCACCAACCCGCCGGCCAGCGTGGACGAGCTGAAGGCCGACAGCGCCCAGATCAAGCAGAAGCTCGGCAAGACCGGCTTCTACCTGCGCGGCGACGACGCCTACTGGACCCTCTCGTTCCTCTACGGCGAGGGCGGCGACCTGGTGGACGCCTCCAGCAAGACCGTCACCATCGACAACGCGGCCGGCGTCAAGGCCTTCACCACCATGAAGGACCTGGTGGACTCCGGCGCCGCCAAGACCTCGGTCACCGACGGCTGGACCAACATGATGTCGGACTTCCAGTCCGGCAACGTGGCGATGATGATCAACGGCCCCTGGTCGCTGGCCACCATCAACCAGGGCGGCGGCGCCTTCGCCGACAAGTCCAACCTCGGCATCGCCGTGGTCCCGGCCGGCAGCGCCGGCCAGGGCGCCCCGCAGGGCGGCCAGTCCTACGCGGTCTACGCCGGCAGCAAGAACGTCTCCGCCTCGGAGATCTTCGTCCAGTACATGTCCTCGCCCGAGGCCCAGACGAAGATCCTCCAGGGCACCGGCGCGCTGCCCACCCGCAAGTCGGTCTGGGCCCAGCCGGACGTGGCCTCGATGGACGAGGTCAAGTTCTTCAAGGACGCCATCGACAAGGCGCACCAGCGCCCCTGGATCCCCGAGGGCGGCACGCTGTTCGCCCCGCTCGTGACCGAGTACACCGCGATGCTCTCCGGCAAGGAGAGCCCGCAGACCGCGGTCAAGAACGCGGGCGACGCCTACCGCAAGAACCTCGGCTGGAAGTAAGGAAAAGACGGGCATGGCTGCCGTGGACACCACCAGTCGGCCCGGCGCCCCGGCCGCGGGCGGGAACCTCCCCGCCCGCGGCCCGCGGCGCGCGGCCGGCACGGCTGGGCGCTTGCGCCTGGCCCTGAGCAAGCACTGGTACGCCTGGACACTGGTGGCGCCGGTCGTCATCGTCATCCTGGTGCTGGTCGGCTATCCGTTGGCGCAGGGGATCTACCTCTCCACCACCAACGCCAACGACAAGAACACCGAGAAGCAGATCGGCCAGTTCCTGCACATCCCGGCCAGCTACAAGAGCGTGGGGCTGGGCAACTACACCGACATCCTGTTCGGCGCCCACACCACGTTCTGGGCCCGGCTCGGTTGGACCGTCACCTGGACGGTCAGCTGCGTGGCGGTCTCCTTCCTGGTCGGCCTGGCGCTGGCGATGCTGCTGAACCGGCAGGTCCGGTTCCGCGGCCTCTACCGCACCATGCTGATCCTGCCCTGGGCGGTGCCGGCGTTCGTCTCCACGTTCAGCTGGCGGTTCATCATGAACAACGACCGCGGCTTCCTGAACCACGCGCTCCAGGCGATGGGCCTGCCCACCTTCGACTGGCTCAACGACCCGACGATGGCCCAGATCTCGGTGGTCATCGTCAACATCTGGCTCGGCTTCCCGTTCGTCATGGTCGCGATCCTCGGCGGACTCCAGTCCATCCCCGCCGAGCTCTACGAGGCGGCCGAGATGGACGGCGCCAGCCCGTGGCAGAAGTTCTGGTACATCACGCTGCCGGCCCTGCGTCCCGTCAGCAGTACCGTGGTCCTGCTCAGCACGATCTGGACCTTCAACATGTTCCCGGTGATCTTCCTGCTGACCAACGGCGGGCCCGGCGACACCACCCAACTGCTCGTCACCTACGCCTACAACGAGGCGTTCACCGGGATGCGGCAGTTCGGCGAGTCGGCCGCCTGGGGAGTGATCATCCTGCTGATCCTCGCGGTGTTCGCGGTCGTCTACCGCCGGGCGCTGCGCAAGCAAGGCGAGGTGTGGTGACCATGGCACAGAGCAAGAAGCGGTCCCCCGGGGCCTCGGCGGCGCTGCACGGCGCCCTCGCGCTGGCCTCCCTGGTGTCGGTCTTCCCGGTGCTGTGGATCTTCCTGACCTCGCTGAAGCCGGCCGGCCACGAGACCAGCACCAGGTTCTTCGACCACCCCACCCTGGCCGCCTACGGCGACCTGATCAGCCACACCAAGTTCCTCACCTGGTTCGGCAACTCGGTGCTGGTGGCCGGCTTCACCACGGTGATCGGCGTCTTCCTGGCCGCCACCACCGGCTACGCGGTCAGCCGGTTCCGGTTCCCCGGCATGCGGCCGGTGATGTGGACCCTGCTGATCACCCAGATGTTCCCGGTGGCGATCCTGATCGTGCCGCTCTACCAGCTGCTGGCCAAGCTGCAGTTGCTCAACCAGCCGCTCGGCCTGATCCTCACCTACCTGACCATCGCGGTGCCGTTCTGCGCCTGGACGATGAAGGGCTACTTCGACACCATCCCGACCGAGATCGACGAGGCCGGACGGATCGACGGGCTCAACCCCTTCGGGACCTTCTGGCGGCTGGTGCTGCCGCTGGCCCGGCCGGGCCTGGCGGTCACCGCCTTCTACTCCTTCATCACCGCCTGGGGCGAGGTCGCCTACGCCTCGCAGTTCATGACCGGGCTGGACAAGATGACCCTCGCCGGGGGCCTGCAGACCTTCGTCAACCAGTACACCCAGAACTGGTCGATGATGGCCACCGCCTCGGTGCTGATCGCGATCCCCGCGGCCGTCGTCTTCGTCCTGGTCCAGCGCCACCTGGTGGCCGGTCAGACCGCCGGCTCCGTCAAGTAGCCACCCCCAGCGCTCACCTACGTCCCCAAGGGATATGCCTCCATGACCCAGGCCCCCATGACCCAGGCTGCCACCACCCCCGGCACGGCCGACGCCGGCCGGCCCGCCCCCGCCCCGGCCGGCACCCCGGCGGCCGGCGAGTCCAGAGGCTGGTGGCGGGACGCGGTCATCTACCAGGTCTACCCGCGCAGTTTCGCCGACGCCAACGGCGACGGCATGGGCGACCTGCCCGGCATCCGCGCCCGCCTGCCCCACCTGCGCGACCTCGGGGTGGACGCGGTCTGGCTCTCCCCGTTCTACGCCTCCCCGCAGGCCGACGCCGGCTACGACGTGGCCGACTACCGCGCGGTGGACCCGATGTTCGGCACCCTGCTGGACGCCGACGCGCTGATCCGGGAGGCCCACGCGCTGGGCCTGCGGATCATCGTGGACCTGGTGCCCAACCACTCCTCGGACCAGCACGAGTGGTTCCAGCGGGCGCTGCGCGAGGGCCCCGGCTCCCCGCTGCGGGACCGCTACCACTTCCGCCCCGGCAACGGCGCGGACGGCGAACTGCCGCCCAACGACTGGGAGTCCATCTTCGGCGGGCCGGCCTGGACCCGGACCGCGAACCCGGACGGCACCCCGGGCGAGTGGTACCTGCACCTGTTCGCCCCCGAGCAGCCCGACTTCAACTGGGAGAGCCCGGCCGTCGCCGACGAGTTCCGCTCGATCCTGCGGTTCTGGCTGGACATGGGTGTGGACGGCTTCCGGGTCGACGTCGCCCACGGCCTGGTCAAGGCCGCCGGCCTGCCCGACCTCGGCGCCCACGACCAGCTCAAGCTGCTCGGCAACGACGTGATGCCGTTCTTCGACCAGGACGGCGTGCACGAGATCTACCGCGCCTGGCGCCGGATCCTCGACGAGTACCCCGGCCAGCGGGTGCTGGTCGCCGAGGCCTGGACCCCCACCGTCCAGCGCACCGCCAACTACGTGCGCCCCGACGAGATGCACCAGGCCTTCAACTTCCAGTACCTGGGCACCTACTGGGACGCCGACGCGCTGCGCCGGGTGATCGACGAGTCGCTGGACGCGATGCGCCCGGTGGACGCCCCCACCACCTGGGTGCTCTCCAACCACGACGTCACCCGGCACGCCACCCGGTTCGCCAACCCGCCCGGCGGCACCCAGCTGCGCGAGCCCGGCGACCGCGCGCTCGGCCTGCGCCGGGCCCGCGCCGCCACCCTGCTGATGCTGGCGCTGCCCGGCTCCGCCTACCTCTACCAGGGCGAGGAACTGGGCCTGCCGGACGTCACCGACCTGCCCGATGAGGTCCGCCAGGACCCCTCGTACTTCCGGGCCAGCGGCCAGGACGGCTTCCGCGACGGCTGCCGGGTGCCGATCCCGTGGTCCGGCACCGCCGCCCCCTACGGCTTCGGCCCGGCCGAGGGCGGCCCCAGCTGGCTGCCGCAGCCCGCCGAGTGGGCCGGCCTCAGCGTCGCCGCGCAGACCGGCGACCCGGACTCCACCCTGGAGCTCTACCGCAGCGCGCTGGCCGTGCGCCGGCAGCACCCGGCGCTCGGCGCCGGCGACGCCGTGGAGTGGCTGGAGACGCCCCCCGGGGTGCTGGCCTTCCGCCGCGACGACTTCCTCTGCACCGTCAACACCACGGCCGAGCCGGTGGAGTTCGCGGTCGACGGCGCCCTGCTGCTCGGCTCCGCGGGGGAGCAGCAGCCGGGTCTGCTGGCACCGGACAGCACCAGCTGGTGGGCGGTGTGACATGGTTGCAATAGGCTCTGGGATCGTGACTACCGCGCGACTCTCGGACATCGCCGCTCAGGCAGGGGTCAGCGAGGCCACCGTCAGCCGGGTGCTCAACGGCAAGGCGGGCGTCTCGGCGACCACCCGGCAGACCGTGCTGGCCGCCCTCGACGTGCTCGGTTACGAGCGGCCGACCAGGCTGCGCCAGCGCAGCGCCGGGCTGATCGGGCTGATCACCCCGGAGCTGAGCAACCCGATCTTCCCGGCGCTGGCCCAGGTGATCGAGCAGGTGCTCAGCCGGCACGGCTACACGCCGGTGCTCTGCACCCAGACCCCCGGCGGCTCGACCGAGGACGAACTGGTCGAGATGCTGGTGGACCGCCAGGTCGCGGGCATCGTCTTCGTCTCCGGCCTGCACGCCGACACCGCCGCCGACCACGACCGGTACGCCAAGCTGACCGGGCGCCAGGTGCCGTTCGTGCTGATCAACGGCTACAGCGAGCGGATCGCCGCGCCGTTCATCTCGCCGGACGACCGGGCCGCGATGTGGATGGCCGTGCAGCACCTGGCCGAGCTCGGCCACGAGAAGATCGGGCTGGCGGTCGGCCAGCGGCGCTACGTGCCGGTGCAGCGCAAGATCGAGGGCTTCACGGCCGCCATGCAGTCGGTGCTCGGCACCGGCGCGGCGGAGGCCGACGAACTGGTCCACTCCACCCTGTTCAGCGTGGAGGGCGGCCACTCGGCGGCCGGCGTGCTGCTGGACCGCGGCTGCACCGCCATCGTCTGCGGCAGCGACCTGATGGCGCTGGGCGCGATCCGGGCGGTGCGGCAGCGCGGGCTGAGCGTGCCCGGCGACGTCTCGGTGGTCGGCTTCGACGACTCGCCGCTGATCGCCTTCACCGAGCCCCCGCTCACCACCATCCGCCAGCCGGTCGAGGCGATGGCCACCGCCGCCGTCGACGCCCTGCTGGAGGAGGTCGGCGGCGAGAGCCCGCAGCGCACCGAGTTCATGTTCCAGCCCGAGCTGGTGATGCGCGGCTCCACCGGGGCCGCCCGGACGCGCTGACGGTCGGTCCGTACGCCGGTGCCCGCCGCTCCCTCGCGGAGCGGCGGGCACCGGCGTTGCCGTGCTGCGGCCGGGCGGCTCAGCCGTCCGTCTCCGGCCGGCGCTCGCGCTGCAGCCGGCCGGAGTCGTCGGGCTCGCCGGTGCGTGCCTCGGTGCGGCGGCTGCGGGCGAGGTAGTCGCGGACGATCAGCTCGACCGCGTCCTGCGGGTTGGCGGCGCCGCTGAGCATCATCACGTCGATGGCCAGATCGGCGTCCAGGCTGACGGTGACCTTGGGCATGGGCTCTCCTCGGGGGCTGAAGATCCCAGCATGACCCCAGGAGTGCCCGACGGAAACCGGGGATGCCCGGTGACGGCGGAAGGCCGCCCCCCGAACGGGGAGCGGCCTTCCGCCCGTCGGCCGGCGGCTGTCGGACACCAGCCGCCGGCCACCTGGTCCGTGGACCGGTCGGGTCAGACCCGGCCGGCGAAGTCCGGGGTGTAGTTGGAGATGGTCTCGAACTTCACGCCCGCGCTCGGGTTGGCGGCCTCGACGTACTGGCCGTTGCCCACGTACAGACCCACGTGGTAGACGCCGGAGTCGGAGCCGTTGTTCGACCAGAAGAGCAGGTCGCCCGGCTGCAGGTTGTTCAGCGAGACCGGGGTGGTGGCGGCGGCCTGGTCGGCGGCGACCCGGGGGATGGAGATGCCGGCCTGGGCCAGCGCCGCCTGGGTCAGGCCGGAGCAGTCCCAGCCGCCGTTGCTGCTGCCGCCCCAGACGTAGGCCTGGCCGACCTTGGACTCGGCGAAGTTGATGGCGGCGGCCATCGAGCCGGTGGCGGTCTGGGAGGAGGCCGAGGCGGTCCGCACCGAGGCGGTGGTGACCGGCGCGGACTGGGCCGGGGCCGGGGTGCTGTCCGAGCTGTCGTCGCTCTGCTGGGCCGGGGCGGCGACCGTCGTGGTGCCCAGGGTCAGCTTCTCACCCGGGTAGATGACGTTCGGGCCCTCGGTCAGCACCGACTTGTTGAGGTCGTAGAGCTTCTGCCAGCCGCCGTCCACGTGGTGGCTCTGGGCGATGGTGGAGAGCCAGTCGCCGGCCGCCACGGTGTAGCTCTGGGTGGTGGTCTGCGCGGCCGCGGTGGCGTCCTGGGAGGCGCCGCGGTGGTGGCTGTGGCGCTCGGCCCGGCCCTGGTCGCCGCCCTGCGCGGACTGCGACTGCTGGGTCTGGGGCTGGGCCTGCTGCGCCGGGGCCGCCTGCTGGGCAGGGGCGGACTGCTGCGCGGAGCCGCTCGGGTCGACCTGGGCCGGGGCGCCGCCCGCGGTCAGGCCCGCCTGGATGGAGCAGACCGGCCAGGCACCGGGGCCCTGGTCGGCGAGCACCTTCTCGGCGACGGCGATCTGCTGGTCCTTGGTGGCCAGGTTGGCCTGCGAGGCGTACTGCGTGCCGCCGTAGGCCGCCCAGGTCGAGGAGGTGAACTGCAGGCCGCCGTAGAAGCCGTTGCCGGTGTTGATGGACCAGTCGTTGGTGCTCTCGCAGGCAGCGACCTTGTCCCAGACCGAGACCGGGGCGGCGGAGGCGGTGGTGGCGGTGATGCACGGCAGGGCCAGGCCGAGGCCCAGGAGGCCGGTGGCGGCGATCGCGCGCTTGGCGGTGCGGGACGGACGGTTCGTGCCAGTCGTGGGCAGCATGAAGACGCGTTCCTCTCCTACGCCTGCGAGGTGAGCTGTCGGATTCGGGCTGGAGTTGCCCGGCCGCGCACTGCGCGGCTTCACCCCTAGCCCCGGTCTCCCGGGGCGGCTTACCTGGTTCCCCCGCTCCTGCCGTGGTCGCGTTTTCGCACCGCCAGCGGTGCCGGTGGCAGGACTCGGCGTCCGGCCCGCTGGGTCCGTGTGACCACGAACGGGGAGCACGTTAGACAGAGATAAGTTGAATCCGCAAACAGCTGTGAGCAGGGTCACAGCGTCTTCACCGGCTCTTCAAGATCGAAGTGTGCTACCAGCTGAGGGGCCGTCGGCTGGGGGCCGGGGAACTCGGCTGCTCCGTACCGGAATTGCCTGGGTTTCAGGCTGATGCGGTGTTCAAAACGGCGGGGCGCCGCGCGGCCGGCCGCGGCCCGGATCTCGGGACGGGGGCGGGCGGCGGCGGGTCGCGGCGCGCCCGAGTTACCAATTCGAGACCAATCGTCAACCCGCAGCCATATGTCCGTTTTGCACCTGCTGTTCATCCATCAGACGTCTGCCGCTAGCCCGCGGCGGTGCGGCGGGAGCGGCGCCGGGCTGCCGAGGGGCTGCCGAGGGTGCGGGGAACGGCGTGAGGCCCCGCTCCGGGTGCGGAGCGGGGCCTCACGGGGTTCTGGGGCGTCGGGGGGGGGGATCAGCCCTCCAGGGCCGCCTCCGCGGCTTCCCGGGCCTGCTCGGCCGGGTCGGCGGCCTGGGCGGCCTCGGCAGCGGCCTGGGCGGCCTCCTCTGCGGCCGCCAGCAGCGGCGGCAGCACCGACAGGTACGCCGAGCCGACCAGCTGAGCCACCGTCGGGTAGGCGCCGACCGGGGCCGCGCTCGGGCAGCCGGTCTCCTCGGAGGCGGTCAGCAGCAGCTCCGCGTCCACCTCGGGGCCGAGCACCAGCGGCGCCAGCGCGGGCCGCTGCGAGCCGGTGGCCCGCAGGTGGTCCACGGCGCCGGCCACCGAGCCGGGCACGTCCAGCGCGGCCGCCACCACCGGCACGGCCAGCCGGGCGGCCAGCAGCACGCCGGTGATCCCGGCCGCGGCGGCACCCTCCTCACCGCCGGCCGTGGTCAGCACCACGCCGTCGGCCGCGGTGGCGATGGCGAACAGCCGGGCCCGGTCGGCCCGGGCCAGGCCGGCCTCGGAGAGCCGCACGTGCACGGCCTCGGCCAGCAGCGGGTGCGGGCCGAGCACGTCGGTCACCGTCGCCCCGGCCTGCTCGGCCAGGTGGTGCAGCTCGGCCAGCGCCGGGTGCGGGCCGGCCAGCAGCGGCAGCAGCACCGGGACGGGCACGCCCGCCTCGGCCGCGGCGTGCAGCAGCTGGGCCACGGTCGGCACCGGCAGCGGGCCCCGGCCGTCCTGCCGGTCCTGGTCCTGCTGCTGGTCCTGCTGCTGGTCCGGCTCGGCGCCGGTCAGCCAGCCGGCCAGCACCTCGATGCCGGGCTGCTCGCCGCGGACCATCGAGATCAGCTCCTCGACCACCGCGACCGACTCCGGCGTCGCCGGGCCCGGCACGGCCAGGACCAGTGCGGGCGCGCCGGTCGGGACCTCGGGCCGCTCGGGCCGACGGTGGCGCCCCCGTGCCCGGGAGCCTGGCGTGCGGACGGGCAGTGGTGCGCCCGGGATGGCTGCAGTGCTCATGGCGCAGCATCGTAGGACATGCGCGCGATCACTCCTCATCCGGCTGCCGGTCGGCGGCAGTGGCCCGGAACTGCACCGATTCGTGGACCACGTCCACACGGAACCCGCGCCAGTCGTCCCCAAGGTGACGGAGAGTGAGGAATCGGCTGCGAAACTGATCGTCATTCCGCGCTGTCAATGACTGAACCGGTCAGGCCCTCGGTGGCGTCCTCTCCACACGGGGTGACGGATCGCGGCCTGATCCACCCTCAAATGTCCGGTTCTGTCCGATGGAATCTGTCGGATTGGCCATGATTTGTCACCGCAGGTGTGACTCCGTGCACGCGCAAAATCGCATGCCGATGCACGTGCATTAGCGTTATCATCACGACAAGTAAGGCATTCGCCCTGCCCGTACGAGCCGGAGGCGGCCGGCGGCCGGAGCGGTCGGGCGCCGAGCGCTATGAGCACTCCAGCTCTTGGGAGAAACCGATGCACCACACGTACAACGGCATGCCGGCAACCGACCTCGATGGCGTGGTCTGGCAGAAGAGCCGGCACAGCAACTCCAAGGGGAACTGCGTGGAGTTCGCCGCACTGCCGGGCGGCGCCGTCGCGATGCGCAACTCGCGCTTCCCGGACGGGCCGGCCCTCATCTACACCCGGGACGAGATCGAGGCGATGCTGCTGGGCGCCAAGGACGGCGAGTTCGACCACCTGGTGGCCTGACCGTCGGGGTGATGAGCCGTCAAGCCGCCTGCTGCACCGGGCGGTCGCAGGTGCACGGAGAGCCGCCGGGGGAAGGGTCCCCATGGCGGCTCTGTGCTGCCGGGGGCCGCTCGCCGCCGTCCCCGCCGCCGTCCCCGTGCCCTTTCGCGCTCCCGCCCGCATCCGCGTCCCCGCCCGGGCCCGGAAACGGCGAAACGCCGCGCGGCCGCGCGGCGTTCGGTGCACGTTCGGGGGGAGTACTGCTGCTGCGATCAGGCGGAGCGGCGGTGCCGCCCGCTCACGGTGCCGTCCAGCACCACCGCGGCCTGGGCGCAGGAGGACTCGTCGGCCTGGAAGAGCGCCCAGACCACCTTGCCGGTGCCGGAGGCCAGCGGGTGCCAGCCCCAGGACTTGCTGAACGAGTCCACCAGGTGCAGACCCCGGCCGGACTCGGCGACGAAGTCGGCCTCCCTGGTGACCGGGCCCTCGCTGCTCGGATCGCTGACCGCGCAGACCAGTTGGGGACCGCGGTGGACCAGGCTGATCCGGATCGGCAGCGATATCCGGCCGTCTGCAGGGCCGGCCTGCACCGGGAACGGCTGACGTCCCGGCAGATCCGCCGCGCTCGGCTGTCCGATCGCGTGCCGCAGTGCGTTGGTCACCAACTCGGAGGCCACCAGCGCGACATCGTCGAACAGATCGCTGAGACCCCAGTCCTGCAAGGAGGTTCTTGCGAAGTCGCGAGCAGTCTTCACCGCGTCATAGCGGGGTGCGAGGGTGCACGTCACCACGTCAGGATCGACGGCCAGGGCCGTACCGGTGCCCATGAAGAGCTCCTCCCATAAGGGGGCGGACACGGCTGGACCCGGCGGGGTCATGCCGGTCACCTCCGACTCGCTCGGCCGCTTCGCCAACCTCCCGACCACGTACAAGGGGTCGACAGAGGAGCCTGCGGGACTGTCACAGGGGGCGTGCAACTGCACGTGCACCATCGTGCTCTGTGCTCACGGCGGATGCAAGAGTCGATTCACGTGCAGTCGCATCATTGGCATATGCAGGAGCCGGATGCACGTGCATCGGAACGTGCCGATGGATGTGCCGATGGACGTGCTGATGCAAAATTGGTAGATCCTTGTACTGGTACAGGCACGCTGAGCGGCCGGATGATGGCAGACTGTGCGCTGATTTCCTGAGGCGGAGGTTCCCAAGGCATGACCACAGTGCAGCCCGGCGGCGGTTCGATGGTGCGCCGGATCCTCCTGGGCTCCCAGCTGCGCCGGCTGCGCGAGGCACGCGGTGTCACCCGCGAGGACGCGGGCTACGCGATCCGGGCCTCCGAGTCCAAGATCAGCCGGATGGAACTGGGGCGGGTCAGCTTCAAGGAGCGCGACGTCGCCGACCTGCTCACGCTCTACGGCGTGACCGACGGCGGGGAGCGCGAGTCGCTGCTCGGCCTGGTCCGGGAGGCCAACAAGTCCGGCTGGTGGCACAGCTTCAGCGACGTCCTGCCGGGCTGGTTCCAGACCTACGTCGGACTGGAGGAGGCCGCCTCGCTGATCCGCACCTACGAGGTGCAGTTCATCCCCGGCCTGCTGCAGTCCGAGTCCTACGCCCGGGCCGTCTTCGCGCAGAGCCGACCAGTGCTCAGCGAGGAGGAGATCGACCGGCTGGTCGGCCTCCGGCTGCGCCGGCAGGCACTGCTGACGGAGGGTCAGGGCCCGCGGCTCTGGGCGGTGATCGACGAGGCGGCGCTGCGCCGCCCGGTCGGCGGCCCCAAGGTGATGCGCGGTCAGCTGCAGTACCTGATCGACGTGGCCGAGCAGCCCAACGTGGTGATCCAGGTGATGCCGTTCCGGTTCGGCGCGCACGCCGGCGAGAGCGGCGCCTTCAGCATCCTGCGCTTCCCGGAGCAGGACCTCGCCGACGTGGTCTACCTGGAGCAGCTGACCAGCGCGCTCTACCTGGACAAGCGGGACGACGTGGACGCCTACGTGCAGGTGATGGAACGGCTCTGCGTGGACAGCCTCACCCCGGAGCGCACCGTCGACCTGCTCAACACCATCCTGACCGAGAGCGAGGGCTGAGCCCCGGCGGCCTCAGGGCTGCCCGGCCTCCAGCCGCGCCGAGCTCTCCGGCTGCGGGGGCCGGCCCAGCTCCCAGGGCAGCCCGTAACGGGAGAACAGGTCGGCGCGGATCGGCGGCAGAGGGGTCTGTGCCCCCGGCAGCAGCACGCCGATGCAGCCGCCCATCAGCGCGCTGCGCAGCACCGCGTGCTCGGCCACCGGATCCGCCGCGCCCCAGTCCGCCAGCACCTCGCGCAGGATCGCGCCCAGCTGCTGCTGCTCCGGGTCCTGCACGAAACCGCCGACGTCCGGGTCGAGGATCAGCGCCAGGTGCGAGCGCATCACCCGGGGGTGGTCCAGCGCCGTGCGCAGCACCTGGTCGATCGCCGCGGCCAGTCGCTCCTCGGGCCCGGCGGAAGGCGCCAACGCGCCCAGCGCGGCCGCGAGTTCCAGGTGCATCAGGCGGTGGGTGGCCGACTGCATCAGGAGTCGTTTGCCGTCGAAGTAGTACGAGACCAGCCCGCGGGCGAGGCCCGCGCGCTCGGCGATGTCGGCGAGCGTGGTCGCGGCGTAACCGTGCTGGTCGACCAGCTCGACGGTGGCCCGCATCAGCCGCCGACGGGAGCGCAGCCGCATCTCCTCGTTGACCGATTCCCCGCGAGGTGCCATCGTGTCAGCTCCGTACGTTGGTTGGTCCTGGGCCAATATACTTTGTCCAGGTGGCCGGCTCGGCGCCCGAGGCGAAGGCGAGCGCGGGCCCGTACGGATCCGGCGCCGGACTCACCAGAACGGGGGACTGGTGAGACCGGCGCCCACCGGAGCGGCATGGGCGCCGATCCGGTGGGCGTGGTGTTCCGGAGGTGCTAGGTCAGACCCGTCATCAGACCCGTTCCCGCGGGGCCGCCTCGGAGTCCGCGGCCCGGCGGTAATCGTAGTCCGGCACGGAGCGCAGCACCTCGGTCCTGCGGCGGTCCAGCAGGGCACCGGCCGCCGTCACGAGCAGGCCGACCAGGGCCACGCCGGTGACCAGCAGCACCGCGTCCCGGTAGCCGGTGAGCTGGGCCGAGGTGCTGGTGCCGCCGTTGCTGCCCGCCGTCAGCACCGCCGTGGTCACGGCGAGCACCAGGGCGTTGCCGATCTGCATCGCGGTGTTGACCAGGCCGGAGGCCAGGCCCTGCTCCTCGTCGGCCACGCCGTTGGTGGCGGCGATGTTGGCCGAGGGGTAGAAGAGCGCGAAGCCGATGCCGAGCAGCACCATGGTCGGCAGCACCAGGCCGAGGAAGCCGCTGTGCGCGCCCAGCCGCAGGAAGAGCAGATAGCCCAGGGCCATCGCCAGGCTGCCCAGCGGCAGCAGCCGCCCGGTGCCGAAGCGGTCCACGATGGCGCCCATCTTGGTCGCGGACAGCGCCACCAGCGCGCCGGCCGGCAGCAGCGCGAAGCCCATCTTCAGGGCCGACCAGTGCAGGGTCTGCTGCAGGTAGAGGGCGACCACGAACTGGAAGCCCGCGTAGGAGCCCATCAGCAGGAAGGCCGTCAGATTGGCCCGGGCCACGCTGCCGTTGCGGAAGATGCCGAGCCGGACCAGCGGGTGTGCGGTGCGCTGCTCGATCAGCAGGAAGGCGGTCAGCAGCACGGCGACGGCGACCAGCGAGCCGATGGTGCGCGCGGAGGCCCAGCCGACCTGCTGCGCCTCGGTGACCGTGAAGACCAGCAGCAGCAGCGCCGCGGTGCCGGTGATCGCACCGAGCACGTCGTAGCCGCCGGCGCCGCGCTGGTGGGCCTGGCGGGGGAGCACCCGCAGGGCGAAGACCAGCGCGACCACCGCGACCGGGACCGGCATCAGGAAGGTCCAGCGCCAGCCCACCGAGGTGAGCAGGCCGCTGAGCACCAGGCCCAGCGAGTAGCCGCTGGCGCCGCAGGTGGTGAAGATCGACAGCGCCTTGTTGCGCGCCGGGCCCTCGGGGAAGGTGGTGGTGATGATGGAGAGCGCCGCCGGGGCGGTGAAGGCGGCGGCGGCCCCCTTCAGGAAGCGGGCGCCGATCAGCAGCCCGCCGTCGTCCAGCACGCCACCGAGCAGCGAGGCGGCGGCGAAGACGCCCAGCGCGGCCAGGAAGACCCGGCGGCGGCCGAGCAGGTCGGCCGCGCGGCCGCCGAGCAGCAGCAACCCGCCGTAGCCGAGCACGTAGCCGGAGACCACCCACTGCAGGGTCGAGGTGGAGAGCTTCAGGTCGGAGCCGATCGAGGGCAGGGCGACACCGACCATGGAGACGTCCAACGCGTCCAGGAAGAGGGCGGCGCAGAGCACGATCAGGGTCCCCCAGAGGCGGGGGCTCCATTGCTCGGCGGTCGACGGAGCGTCAGCGGGTGTTGCCTGCTTGCCGGGTGATCCGTGGTTGGTGGTCGTCATGGAGAGGAGACTACATGCACGTGCATCCAGTGCAAGCGAATTTAATGCGGCTGCAATTTGTTCATGTGCATCTGCTAGGATGCGCCCGTGTCTTCCGACGTTGACCCGGCCCAACCGGCCGATCTGGTGACCGAGTGGCGCGCCCTGCTGGCCCGCCACGCGGCGACGGCCTGCGCCCTGGACCGCGAGCTGGGCGAGCACTGCGGCCTGGGCATGAGCGAGTTCGAGGTGCTGGAGCGCCTGGCCGAGGACGAGTCGGGCGGTGGGCAGCTGCGCGTGCAGGAGCTGGCCGAGAAGGTGCACCTGAGCCAGAGCGCGCTCTCCCGGCTGATCGGCCGGCTGGAGAAGACCGGCCTGGTCGAGCGCCACATGTGCCCCGAGGACCGGCGCGGCGTCTTCGTGCTGCTCTCGGAGTACGGCCACCAGCGCTACCAGGAGGCCCGCCCGCTCCACCGCGAGGTCCTGGAGCGGACGTTGACGGAGCCTCCGGCCGGCGCCTGAGGGCCGTCCCCCGGGCGCGCTAGCTAGCGCAGCGCGCCCAGCCCCGGCGCCACCGCCAGCAGCAGCGCCGCGGCCGGCGCCGCCAGAGCCAGCAGGGTCAGCCGCAGCCGCCCGGAGACGGGCAGCCGCGGCTCGCCGGCCAGCAGCCGGTCCACCCGGCGCGGCGCCTGCGCTGCCTGCCCCGGCGGCAGTCCGCCCGGTCCGAAGACCCCGCGCCCGGCGTTGATCTCCACCATCGCGTGCGCCGTGGTCATCCGGCCGTGCCGGCGGGCCGCCCGGTCGTCGGCGGCCAGCTCCACCAGCTCGCCGACCTGCTCCCGGAAGGCGGTGAAGACCCCGACCCGGGGGAAGCCCGCCGCCAGCGCCTGGGAGAACTGCGAGAGCCAGTGGTGCCGGGCCCGGACGTGGCCCTGCTCGTGGCTCAGCAGGGCGGCGAGCTCGCGGTCGGTCAGCCGGCTCAGCGCGCCGGTGGTGACCACCAGCCGGGACTGCGCCCCGGGCACCGACCAGGCCTCCGGGCGGACGCTCTCCAGCACCACCAGGCGCTCCCGGCGGGCCGGCGCGTCACCCATCCCGGCCGGCAACTCCGGAGCCCGGTGTGCGAGTTCGCGGTGCAGATGGTCCCGCTGGGCGCGCGCCGAGCGGAACTCCCGGACCAGCGAGACCGCCGTCCAGAGCCCGCCCGCGGCCAGCAGCGCCGCGCAGAGCCGGCCCCAGCCCTCGCCGCCCGCCAGTCCGTAGGCCGCCTCCACCCCGGTCGGCGCGCCGCTGAAGAGCAGTCCGCGCACCGCGGGCAGAGCAGCGGAGAGCGAGATCAGCAGGCTCAGCAGGCAGCAGAGCAGCACCGCGACCACCAGGCACTGCCAGACCAGCAGGGCCAGCACCGGTTCTCGCTCGGCCCAGCGGGCCCGCGCCAGCAGGAGCGGTCCGGCGGTGGCGAACAGCGCACCGAGCAGGAGCAGGCCGAGCAGGGCCGTCATGGCAGCAGGTCCCCCCGGGGGAAGGCGCGACATTACGCTGCGGTCAATCTAGGTCCTCGCCGGGCCCGGGGAGAACCACCCGGCGGCCGCCGTGACCAAGAGCACGTGCGGGCGTCAGAGCGCCAGCAGCATCGCGAACATGCCCACGCCCATGGCGAGTCGGCAGGCCTGCGGGACCGGCCCGCGGGCCGGTCCCGCAGGCGGCCCGGCGGCGGTCAGCAGCCGGCTGCCCGACCAGAGCGCGTAGCAGCCGAAGTAGAGCAGCAGCAGACCGGTGAGGACCGGCAGCCCCGTCGGCATCGCCATCCCCGGGTGCCGGTCCGGGCCGTGCATCGCCAGCGCCATGTAGACCATCGCCGCCGACCCCACCGCGTGGTGCAGCCGGTGTGCCCGCAGCCGCCCCCCGCCCGGTCCGGCGGCCGCGACCAGCGAGCCGGCCCCGAGCAGCCCGAAGAGCACCACCCAGAGCGGGGTGGGCAGCCGGTCCCCGAGCGTGATCATCACGGCCGTGCCCAGGCCCATCGCGGCCTCCGCCGCGTCCGAGCCGCGCGAGCCGTGCCGGGGCGCGCCCGCTCCGGCCGGCCGGGCGCCGCGCAGCCGCAGCAGACAGAGCGTGCCGGTGGCGCCGGTGAGCAGCACCAGCAGCACGCTCAGGACGGCTGGTCCGTGCATCGTGGCTCCCCCGGCCGCTGGCGTCGCCCGGGCAGTCCGGGCCCGTCCACGATCACCCGGAGCGACGCCCTGACAGCAGGGCGCGCACGGGGGCGCATGGAAGTGCGCAGCTCGGCGGGGTCACGGGCGCACGCCGGGGCAGCGCCGACCGGCGGTGCCCGGGTGGCGGCGGACCGTGGCGCCCGGGAGGCTCGAACCGACCGATCCGCCCAAACCGGCGCCGCCGCAAGGGTTTGCGCGCAGCTGCGAGCAGCCCGCAGATTCTCTTTCGTACCCCCCCTTGAACAGGAGAACCTTTCGTCTTTATCGTGTTCTTGACTCAATAACTTCTGTCGAAGCAGGTCTCCTATGCAGAATCTTTCGTCGAAGCTCGCTGCGGCGGCCGACCTTCCCGCTACCGGCCTCCCCGGACCGGCCCTCGCCGACCACCCCGCCTGGCTGCGCCTCAAGGGGGCCGTCGAGACCCTGCGCCCGCTGCAGGACAAGGACGGCTCGATCGACCTCAACGCCGTCCAGCGCGGCACGGTCGACCCGCTGGTCGCCACCGTGCTGGAGTCCGTCCAGGAGCTGGCGCCGTACTTCCCGCACGACGCCGCCTACCTCGAGGCCCTCCAGGCGGACCTGCGCAAGTGGGCCGACACCGGCTACCGCGAGCCCGACTTCCTGGACTCGCTGCTGGCCTTCCAGCCCGCCGCCGACCGCGTCGACGGCCTGCCGCACCTGGTCGTCTTCCCGATGTACACGCAGAACGGCAACCCGGACCGCAACCTGGAGGCCGTGCTGCTGACCGTCGTCTGGCCCGACTGGCTGGCCGAGCTGGAGCGCACCCGCTTCGACAACCCGATGTTCGTGCCGATCACCTTCACCGACTTCACGGCCGGCTACGACACCAACTCCGCCGTGCTCTTCCCGGAGACCGTCGCCGTCCGCAAGGCCCCCGAGCGGTTCACCTGGGGCGGCATCTTCTGCGACCGCGAGGCCGCCCGGTTCCGCGCCGTCTCCGGCTCCGCCGTCCAGCAGCTGGGCCTCGAGATCCCGGCCGACGCCGCCGAGCTGATCGCCGACCAGGACCGCGCCCAGCAGACCTTCGTGCTCTGGGACCTGGTGCACGACCGCACCCACAGCCACGGTGACCTGCCCTTCGACCCCTTCATGATCAAGCAGCGCAGCCCGTTCTGGATGTACGGCCTGGAGGAGCTGCGCTGCGACCTGACGGCCTTCAAGGAGGCCGTCCGGCTGGAGGCCGAGGGCTACTCCCAGGGCCGCGACGTGCAGTACGCGATCCTCTTCGACCGCCTCTTCCGCTTCCCGGTCACCGGCGGCCGGGTCCGCAACTACGACGGCATGGGCGGCCAGCTGCTCTTCGCCTACCTGCACCAGCACGACGCGCTGCGCTGGCGCGACAACCGCCTGACCATCGACTGGGACCGGGCCGCCGAGGTCACCAACGCGCTCTGCGCCGAGATCGAGCAGCTCTACCGGGCCGGCATCGACCGCCCCAAGACCGCGCACTGGATCGCCGCCTACCAGCTGGTCGCCCGCTACCTCACCCCGCACCCCGCCTCCACCTGGGCCAAGGGCCCCGAGGCGCTGCCGCTGGACACCACCGACGCCCGGGCGCTCAACAAGGCGCTCTGCGATGCCGTCCACCCCGACGAGTTCCCGCTGAGCATGTTCTACGAGGCCCTGTCCAAGAAGCTGCGCGGCGTCATCGCCGCCACCACCGGCATCACCGGTGCCGGCATCCAGGAGGTCGCCGCGTGAGCACCACCCTCGGACTCCACGGCAAGGTCATCGCGGTCGCCGGCGCCAGCGGCCCGGCCGGACGCGCCACCCTGCGCCGGCTCGCCGCCGGCGGCGCCACCGTGATCGGCGCCGACATCGACCAGCAGCGCCTGGACGCCGCCGTGGCCTCGGTCGCCGCCGCCGTCCCCGGCGCGAAGATCAGCGGCCAGGTGATCGACCTGCTCGACCCGCAGGAGGTGCACGACTGGGCCGACCACCTGGAGGCCGAGCACGGCCGGGTCGACGGCCTGCTCCACCTGGTCGGCGGCTGGCGCGGCAGCAAGACCTTCCACGACTCCCGGATCGACGACTGGGACTTCCTGCACGACACCGTGGTGCGCACCCTGCAGCACACCTCGCTCGCCTTCCAGCCCGCCCTGCTGCGCAGCGAGGCCGGCCGGTTCGCGATGATCGGCGCGGCCGCCGCGCACAAGCCCACCGCGGGCGGCGCCGCCTACGCGGCCGCCAAGGCCGCCACCGAGGCCTGGGCCCTCGCCATGGCGGACTCCTTCCGCAAGGAGACCACCGACCCCGAGGGCACCCCGACCGCGGCGGCCGTCATCCTGGTCATCAAGGCCCTGCTCTCCCCGGAGATGCGGGCCGAGAAGCCGGAGGCCAAGTTCACCGGCTACACCGAGACCGCCGACCTGGCCGACCACCTGGCGGACCTCTGGTCCCGCCCCGCAGCAGAACTGAATGGACAGCACCTGTGGCTGACAGCCCGATGAGCACCACCACCGACGCGGTGCGCCACCACGACCCCGCCGTGCGCGGGTTCGCCAGTGACAACTACGCCGGTGTCCACCCCGAGGTCCTGGCAGCCATCGCGCTCGCCAACGGCGGCCACCAGGTCGCCTACGGCGAGGACCAGTACACCGAGCACCTGCAGACCGTCTTCCGCCGCCACTTCGGCGAGCGCGCCGAGGCCTACCCGGTCTTCAACGGCACCGGCGCCAACGTGGTCGCGCTGCAGGCGCTGCTGCCCCGCTGGGGCGCGGTGATCGCCGCGGAGAGCGCCCACATCAACGTGGACGAGTGCGGGGCGCCCGAGAAGGTCGCGGGCATCAAGCTGCTCACCGTGCCCACGCCGGACGGCAAGCTCACCCCCGAGCTGATCGACCGGCAGGCCTACGGCTGGGACGACGAGCACCGGGCCGCCCCGCTCGCCGTCTCCATCACCCAGAGCACCGAGCTCGGCACCCTCTACACCGCCGAGGAGATCCGGGCGATCTGCGAGCACGCCCACGAGCGCGGCATGTTCGTGCACCTGGACGGCTCCCGGCTGGCCAACGCCGCCGCCTCGCTCGGCCGCCCGTTCCGGGAGTTCACCACCGACGCCGGCGTCGACGTGCTCTCCTTCGGCGGCACCAAGAACGGCCTGCTGCTCGGCGAGGTCGTGCTGGTGCTCAACCCCGAGCGGGTCCGCAACATCAAGTACCTGCGCAAGATGTCGATGCAGCTCGCCTCGAAGATGCGCTTCGTCTCGGTGCAGTTCGAGGCGCTGCTCACCGGCGACCTCTGGCTGCGCAACGCCGGGCACGCCAACGCGATGGCCCAGCGCCTGGAGACCGCCGTGCGGGAGATCCCCGGCATCACCGTGGTCCGCCCGGTGCAGGCCAACGCGGTCTTCGCGGTGCTGCCCCGGGAGGTCAGCGAGCGGCTGCAGAAGCGCTACCGCTTCTACTTCTGGAACGAGCAGACCGGCGAGGTGCGCTGGATGACCGCCTTCGACACCACGGAGGAGGACATCGACGCGTTCGCCAAGGCGATCGCCGAGGAGATGGCGGAGCAGACGGCGGGCTGACCCCCGCGTCCCCGTGGTCCTGGCCGCTGCTACTCCCCGAGGAGCAGCGGCCAGACCGCGTTCTCGGCCAGTGGCGACCAGACCACGTCGCCGTGGCCGAGGCCAGGCACCACCCGGTAGTCCACCCGGGCCCCGCCGGCCCGGATCAGCCGGGGCGCCAGGTCGTGGTCGCCGCGGCCCAGCTCGGCGTTGACCCAGCGCACCTCGGCGCGGATCGCCGCCCAGTCGATCCGGTACACCTCGGAGCGGCCGCCCCAGAGCGCCGCCAGGTCGCGCAGCAGCGCCACCGGCTGGACCCCGCTGCCCAGCGCCGCCATCGCCCGGGCCCAGACCTCCAGGTCCAGGGCCTCGCCGCCGGCGCTGTGGCCCCGGTGGTAGATCCAGTTCGCCGGACCGGGCAGCTCGGCGGTCCTGGTCAGCGCGTACTCCAGCTGGGCAAGGACCTCCGGATTCCCCGCCCCGGCGGCGAAGGCCGCCTTGAGACCCGGGTCGAGCACCCGCTCACCCGCGGCGAGCAGCTGCTGGAACTGCGTGCAGAGCCGCCCGGCCCGCTCGGCGAGCTGCGGCTCGGTCGCCGGGTCGTACGGACCGGTGGTGTCCAGGACCAGCACCCGGCGGGCGGCGCAGCCCGGCTGCGCCGCCAGGTCGAGGGCGAGCGCCGCGCCGGCGGAGTGGCCGAGCAGGTCGTAGGGGAGGCCGACCACACGCTCGATCCCGGCGAGCACCCGCTCGGCATCGGCACGGTGGGCGGCCAGACCCCAGCCGGCGGCCCCGCTCGGGTCCTGGGCGTCCTCGCGCGGGGTGATGCCGACGGGGAGGTACCCGCGGCCGGCGAGAACCTCCACCAGGCTGCGCCCCCGGGCCACCGCGAACGAGGCCCTGGCGTTCAGCCCGCCGCCGGGCAACAGGACGGCGACGCGCTTCGGCGCTTCTGCGCCGACCGGAAAGACGTCGACCCTCACCGGGAGATCCCGGCAGGCCTCGACCAGTTGTTCTGTCATGCTCACGAGTTCCGACCCCTCCCGCTGACTGCCGATCAGAATGCCCGAGAGCCGATTTGCCTGTCGCGGCCGGCTACCCGTACAGTTCCGGAGTCGCCGCGAGAGGGGCGACGGAGCGAGTCGGAAGAAGAAACTCCGGTAAAACGGAGCGAAACGAGTCTGATAAGCTCTGCGAAGTAAGAACGAAGCGCCCGGAGAGAACGCGAGAGCGGGATCGAAGGAAGTGTCCGTTCCTTGAGAACTCAACAGCGTGCCAAAAGTCAACGCCAGATATGTTGACATCCCCGGCCTCGGTCATTGTGATCGGGG